>CAZLRE010000001.1:0-3496 GCA_964561885.1 uncultured Planctomycetales bacterium
CAAAAACAAAGTTCTTAAAAGCCCAAGGATTTAACCGTTTGAGTATCGGTGTGCAATCCTTTGATGAGAGGTATCTTAAATTTCTCGGCCGGAATCATAACCGGGACCTCGCGCTTAAGGCTTACAGCCATGCCCGCGAAGCGGGTTTCGAGAACATCAGCGTGGATCTCATGTTCGGATTCCCGGGACAAACCATAGATGAGCTTTCCAATGATCTGCATGTGCTCTCAGGGCTAAAGAGCGAACACGTCTCTCTTTATAATCTGACGATCGAGGAGAACAGCCGTTTTTATGCGCGGCAGCTTAAATTGGACGATCAGGACCATATGGCCGACCAATATGTCTGTATCTGTGAATCTCTGGAGCGTGCCGGTTTGAACCAGTATGAGGTCAGCAATTTCGCGAGGCCCGGTTTTGAATCCCGGCACAACAGCAATTACTGGAATGGCGCGCCGTATATCGGCCTGGGTGTAGGCGCTCACGGTTTTTCAGGCCGTCGCCGGTATTGGAACGTTCCCAAGCTGCAGGATTATCTGACCAGGATCGCTTCGCAGAATGAGGCCGTTGAAGGTTTTGAAGATCTCGACAAAGAAACTCTTTTGATGGAAAGGATCCTGTTCGGCCTGCGCAAGAACGAAGGCATCGTTATTTCCGAAATTGAAACGGAGTTGGGAATTAAATTGGACGACAACAGAGGCCGGATGCTGGAATTATGGGTCCTTGACGGGTTTTTGATCAAGGATAACGGTCGGATCAAGACTTCGATGAAAGGGCGTCTTGTTTTAGATGAGCTTTCCAGCCGGCTGATATGACACAGGGTTTAGACGATGATTTTGACGGGCCGGTCGAACTGGCGGGCGATCAATTCGCTATGCCTGAATAGACGCAGCAGGGAATCCCCGATCAGGTCTCGGTATTCAGGGATGATCGTGAGTTTGGAGAGGATCTTTTGGGAATCCGTCAGGCGGGTTTTTATGGCGTTCAAACTGTAATCCAGGCTGCCGGATTCAATAAAGATCTTTCGCACGGCTTCTAGGTCGCTCATTGTTTTTGATTTCTTGCCGAAGTATTTCAAGAATTCTTTCCGGCTTGTCCCCGTAAGATGTTCATAGGCATGACAGACCAGAAGGGTTTTCTTAGATTCCTCAAGATCGCTAAGGATCGATTTCCCGATATTCTTTTCCGATTCGTAGATCCCGATGATGTCGTCCTGGATCTGGAACGCCTGCCCGATCATGATCGCGAAGCGTGAGATCTTCTTGATCTCGCTGTTCTTGGCCCCGCCCAAAATGGCGCCGGTCACCAGCGGACAATCAAATGTATAGCGGGCGGTTTTCAAGGTGTAGTTCAAATACACATCTGGTTCTTTGACTTTGTCGATCGTCTCGACGCCGTGCAGGGTGTCGATAAATTCTCCCATCGCGGTAAACGCCGCGGTCTGGATGAAATATTTGAGTGCCCGTTCCTTGCGGTCCAGGGATTCATTGATGGACAAAAACGCATCAATGGCCAGCGCATAGACGATGTCGCCGGCGATGATGCTTAAGTCGCGTCCGAGTTTTTCAGGGTTGTCGGTCTTGACCGCGTGCGCGAGCAGTTTGTGCATCGTGGGTTTGCCGCGGCGCAGGTTGGAGCAATCGATGATGTCATCATGAATGAGCATGAAGTTATGCAAGAATTCCATGCAGGTCGAGGCATTGTAAATATCGCTGGAGATGGTTTTCTTATGGCGGGCATAGCCCTTGTAGCTAAGGATGAGCAGTAACGGCCGGATGCGTTTACCTTCGCGCAATGTAAAATCTTTGATGCTTTCAAAGAGGATGGGGCTAACCAAGTGGAGCTTGTAGTCTTTTTTGACACGCTCAAGGAACGTGGCGAGGCTGACATCGATGCGTTGGCGGATTTTATCGATCATTTGAGTTGTTGGGACGAAATCAATTCTTGAATTTCAAACGGGGGCTATCCTAGCACACAACTTTTTACGGTTCAATATCTGTTTCACTTGCTGCGTGCTCGAAGCCGGAGGGCAACGGATTAAACGAGCATTTCCCTTGACGGGTGAGACATGCTTGTTAGAATCAATCCGCGGAAATCGAAGTCTTAGAAAAAGCCATTCCAGTGGCGAGACGGGAGGATTATGAGAGCGATCAGAGCGTTTTCCCTGATGGAATTGATGGTGGTCGTCACCATTGCCGGTGTTGTCGCGGCGTTTGCCATTCCGAACTATCAAAAATCTGTCAATATAGCGGCCGGCAAAGACGCAGTTAATAATCTGAGGCTAATTGCTGCGGCGCAACAGCTGTATCTGGCGCGTAACGGTTCTTATTATCCTTCGGCCGGAACGGTCAATGTGTTCGCGATCAATACCAACCTGCATTTGAGCATCCTTCAGCAGCAGGGAGTGGTTTATACATGCACCAACGTCGCGCCCCATTGTTCCGCTGTCAAAGGGACTGATTGGACATATTCCATTACACTGCCGACGGCTTTGCCTGCCTGCACTGCCGGAACGTGCCCTTATACCCCAACATAATGACTGAGAGGATCGATATGAATCTGAGAATTTTGATCGCGATTATTATTATGGCGACGGTTTCCGTGACTGCCCATGCCGAAATTATTATTTTGAAGGATGGCAAGATGATGAATGCCAAGATCATCGAGCAGGATGAGGAGAAATTGAAAATTGAGGAGGACGGAGAGGTCGTTACCTATTACAAAGACCAGATCCAGTCTGTTAACGGCAAGCCCCTTACGCCTCCGGCCGGGGACGACAAGGCCAAAGGGAATTCACAGGATACAAGCGTTGCTCCTATGAAGGGTCCGAAACCTTCAGGGCTTTCCAAGAGAGCGCTCATCAGGAAATTCATTGATGTTTTCGGGACACGCGAGAGCATGACCCAGAATTTTGACCGTATGGTCGCCTCTTTGCCGCCGGACAAGGCCCAAGAGGTTCGCAAGATCCTTAATGTCGATGAAGTTATCGATAACATTATGCCTTTGTATGATAAATATTACACACAAGAAGATCTAGAGTACTACATCGCTTTTTTCGGTTCAGAACGGGGCCAGAAGTTCCTCAAGTCGCTCCCCCTGATCATGCAGGAAAGCGTTGATGTGAATATCGAATATTTTAAGACTAAAATGCCCGGTGAATTCAAATAAGGTTCAAGGCAAAGCGCATTTGACTTAACCTGCTGAAATAAAAATGTTTTAGTCTCTTTTGGGATCTTCTGAGACGCATTATCATCAAGTCGCGTAATCGCACTTAAGTCTTTCATTTGCAATATATTATGGATTATTTCCAGGGCGTTTTTGGAATTTTCGTTGATTTTAAAAACAATCTTTGTTATATTACAGAAGTTTTCGACAGGGAATAAATTCATAACTAGCGTATTTATATAATTTTTCCCCGCACGTAAACATCTTTCCCCTTCCCGAAACGTTAAAAAGGAGCAAAATCTATGATCGAGAGGTATACCCTTTCTAAAATTGG
>CAZLRE010000001.1:3506-10293 GCA_964561885.1 uncultured Planctomycetales bacterium
GCGTATTTGGTCTGACCAGCGCAAGTTGGAGATCATGCTCAATATCGAAATTCTGGCCTGTGAAGCCATGGCCAAGCTGGGACAGATCCCCAAGCAGGCCGTTGACAATATCCGCAAGAACGCGAAGTTCGATCTCGAAGAAGTCCGCCGCCTGGAAGAGAAGACCAAGCATGACGTGGTCGCCTTTATTCAGAACGTCGGCGAGAGTTTGGGTTCGGACGCGCAATATCTTCACATGGGGCTGACCTCGTCCGATCTTCTGGACACCGCGCTGTCCGTTCAGTGCATTGAAGCCAGCGACCTTATCATCATCGACCTTAAGAAATTGTTGGCCGTCCTCAAAGTCAAAGCAAAGAAATATAAGGATACGCCGTGCATCGCCCGTACTCATGGTGTGCATGCTGAGCCCACAACCTTCGGCCTTAAACTGGCCATGTGGTATGACGAAACTCACCGCAACATTGACCGCATGGAACGCGCCCGAGAGAACATGCGCATCGGAAAACTTTCCGGAGCCGTCGGGACCTATGCCAACATTGATCCGTTCGTTGAGCAATATGTATGCGAAAAATTGGGCTTGAGACCTGAAAATGTGGCGACCCAGGTCATTCAGCGCGATCATCATGCCGAATTCATGCAGGCATTGGCGCTCATCGGGGCCTCATTAAGCAAATTCGCCACTGAAATACGTCTTTTGCAGAAAACCGAAGTTTTGGAAGTCGAAGAGCCGTTCTTCAAAGGCCAGATCGGTTCATCAGCCATGCCTCACAAGAGAAACCCGGTCACCTGCGAACGCATCACAGGTTTGGCGCGTATCCTGCGCGCCAACGCCCTGGTCGCTCTTGAAAATATCAATCTCTGGCATGAGCGCGATATCAGCCACTCGTCCGCCGAGCGCGTGATCCTGCCGGACAGCACCATCATGCTCAACTACATGCTCAATAAATTCATCCCGATCGTTGAGGGGCTTTTGGTTTATCCGAAGCACATGGTTTCCAATCTGGGCAAGACCCGCGGTCTCATTTATTCGCAGCGCATTCTTCTTGAGCTGATGAAGAAAGGGTTGACACGCGACGCCGCTTACTCGATCATCCAGGCCTGCGCCATGCAGGTTTGGCAGGAGACCAGCGAGTTTAAAGACGTTCTGTACCGCGACCGCAAGGTGCGAAAGTATCTTTCTAAGAACGAGATCGATGCGTGTTTCGATATCAAGTATTATATCCGTCATCGCGACCGCATCTTCAAACAGGTGGGGATCAAATAACATGGAAAAGAGAGACAAGATCTACGAAGGCAAGGCCAAGATCCTTTATACAACCGATGACCCGGATATGGTCATCCAGTATTTCAAGGATGATGCCACCGCCTTTAACGCGGCTAAAAAAGGCAGTATTGACCAGAAGGGCGTCATCAATAACAAGATCTCAACGAAGATCTTCGAGATGCTTCAGGCGCGCGGTATCGCAACCCATTATGTTAAAACGTTAAACGACCGTGAAATGCTGGTCAAGAAAGTGACGATCGTTCCTCTCGAGGTCATCATCCGCAACCGCGCCGCCGGTTCTCTGTGCCGTTTGCTGGGTTTGCCGGAAGGCACCACGCTTGCCTATCCGATCCTGGAGTTCTGCTACAAGGAAGACAAGTTGGGCGATCCCATGATCAATGAGTATCACATCCGCGCGCTTAAGTATGCGACCGATGCCGAGGTTGAGAAGATCAAGACCATGGTCTTTAAGATCAACGATGCCATGCGCGAGTTCTTTGCCAAGCTGAATATTGAACTCATTGATTTTAAATTGGAATTCGGCCGTTACAAGAATGACATTATTCTGGCGGATGAGATCTCTCCCGACACCTGCCGTTTGTGGGAAATGGGAACAGGCGAGAAGCTTGACAAGGACCGTTTCCGTCGGGACTTAGGCAATATTGAACAGGCGTATCAGGAAGTTTTGCGCCGCGTTTCACGCTAACTAAAGAACTTAAAGTGGTAAGTGGTATGTGATACGTGGTACGACGTCATCATTCTACCTCTAATTTTTACGTACCACTTATCACGTATCTCTTATCACTGACCCCATGATCTGGCGTATTGAAATCAAAGACAAAACCGGCGTCTTCGATGCCGCCGGTGACAGTGTCCTCAAAGACATCCTCGATTGCGGGATCCGCTCGGTCAAAGACGTCAAGGTCACCCAAGTCTATCTGATCAGCGGTGATCTTTCTGAAAAGGACGCCCGCAAGATCGCATCCGAACTTTTGACGGATCCCATCGTGCAGGATCACACCGTTACCCCGGATGATGATTCTAAACTGACGCCCGCTTCCGGCTGTACAGCTATCGAGATCTCCTATAATACCGGGGTCATGGACCCTGTTGAAGAATCCACGCTTAAGGGCATCGCCGATCTTAAGATCCCCGGCGCGGCAGCTGTTCGCACTTCCAAAATCTACTTCATCTACGGAAAACCGTCGGCCATAGAGCTTGATTTCATCACCAACAAGGTGCTCATGAACAAGCTCATCCAGCACGTTGTCACCGACCGCCAGGCTCAGCATAAAACTTTCGCGATCGCAACTAACCAGCATAGGCGCGTTGATCTGATGCAGGTGGAGATCCTCGGCGCCGATGAGCAGAAGCTCATGAAGATCAGCCGCGACGGCCAGTTATACCTTAATATCAACGAGATGAAGGCCATCCAGAAACATTACAAAAAGGAAGGCCGCAATCCCACTGATTGTGAATTGGAGACGATCGCCCAAACATGGAGCGAACATTGCCGTCATAAAACATTCCGCGGGAATATCCGCCTGAAACACACCGAAGCGGGCAAGACCAAAACAAAGGTCATCAAAAATCTTCTGAAGTCTACGATCATCAAAGCCACCCGGACGCTTAATAAATCCTGGTGTGTTTCGGTGTTCCACGACAACGCGGGTGTCATTAAGTTCGATAAAGATTTCAACGTTTGTTTTAAAGTCGAGACCCACAATCACCCATCGGCTTTGGAACCGTTCGGCGGTTCCAATACCGGCGTGGGCGGGGTCATCCGCGACACGCTCGGCACCGGTCTTGGCGCCAAACCGATCTGCAACACGGACATTTTCTGTTTTGCTCCGCCGGATACGTCTTTTGATAAACTTCCTCCGGGAACGCTTCATCCCAAGCGCGTGATGAAAGGTGTCATCAGCGGTGTGCGCGATTACGGCAATAAAATGGGCATCCCCACGGTCAACGGCGCCATCGTTTTTGATAAACATTTCGTCGGCAACCCGCTGGTGTTCTGCGGCAACGTCGGTCTTATTCCCAAAGGCAAGGAAAAGAAGGCGGTCAAGAAGGGCGATCTTGTTGTGGTTTTGGGCGGACGCACCGGGCGCGACGGCATTCACGGCGCCACATTCTCATCGGGTGAACTGACCGATGAATCTGAAACGGTTTCCTCCGGAGCGGTTCAGATCGGCAATCCGATCGAAGAAAAAAAGGTGTGCGACGCTCTTATGGTGGCGCGCGATATGGGTTTGTATTCCGCCATCACCGATTGCGGGGCCGGCGGGCTTTCGAGCGCCGTCGGAGAAATGGGAGAAAAACTGGGCGCGCGTGTCGCTTTGGAAAAAGTCCCGCTGAAATATCAGGGCCTGCGTTACACCGAGATATGGATCTCGGAGTCTCAGGAACGTATGGTGATGTCGGTCCCGAAGAACAAGATCGAGAAGCTTCTGGAAGTATGCGCGGGTGAGAATGTGGAAGCAACGGTCATCGGAGAATTCACCGGCAGCGGACGGTTGGAATTATTTTACGACGGTTGTCAGGTGTGCGATCTGGACATGGCGTTCTTGCACGACGGTGTTCCCAATATCACCAAGGAGGCAGTTTACAAACAGCCCAAATTCTCTGTTGAGACATTTGAGTGCCCCAAAGATCTGACCCCGGTCCTTGAGAAAGCCTTGGCCCATTACAACGTTTGTTCTAAAGAAGCGGTCGTTCGCAGATATGATCATGAGGTCCAGGGCACAAGCGTGATCAAACCGTTTGTCGGCGCAGCATGGGACGGGCCGTCGGATGCGGCCGTACTTCGTCCGCGGCTGGGTTTTAATAAAGGTATCGCGATTTC
This sequence comes from uncultured Planctomycetales bacterium, assembly GCA_964561885.1. Lineage (GTDB taxonomy): Bacteria > Omnitrophota > Gorgyraeia > Zapsychrales > Fredricksoniimonadaceae > JAGNTT01. Next base: position 7,616 of record CAZLRE010000001.1, read on the forward strand.
AAACGGCATTAATATCCGTTTTGGAAAGCTCGATCCGTTCTGGATGGCGGCTTCATGCATTGACGAGGCGATCCGCCAGATCATTGCCGTCGGAGGAGATCTCAAACAGATCGCTCTCTTGGATAATTTTTGCTGGGGCAATCCGGACAAGCCGGACCGTCTAGGAGGTTTGGTCCGCACAGCCGAAGGTTGTTACAAGGCGGCAGTTGCTTTCGGCACGCCGTTTATATCCGGCAAGGACAGCCTTTATAATGAATTCACCGAAGGCGGACAGTCGATCGCTATCCCCGGAACGGTCCTGATCTCAGCGATCGGCATCATTGACGATGTCAACCGCTGCGTCACCATGGACCTTAAGAAAGCGGGAAATCTTATTTATATCATCGGAGAAACGCATGATGAATTGGGCGGCTCAATTTATGCCGAATTAAACGAGACCCTCGGACAAAATGTTCCCAAGGTGAATTTCACTAAAGCGCTCGGCATTTATAACGCGCTGAGCGCGGCGGTCGCCAAAGGTTTGGTCCGGTCGGTCCATGATTGCTCCGAAGGCGGTATCGGGGTTACGCTCGCGGAGATGGCCTTTAGCGGGGGATTGGGGATGAGCGTCGATCTGGCCGATGTCCCTTACGCCGGCAAGCGCCGGCGCAATGACGTTGTACTTTTTTCTGAATCGAATTCACGTCTGATCGTCGAAGTTGAGCCTAGAAACCAAAAGAGGTTTGAATCGATTATGTCGAAGGTGATATGTCAAAAGATCGGGCTGGTTGAATCCGCCCAGGAGTTGATCATCAACGGTTTGGATGGGAAGATCGCGGCTCATGCGGATCTGCACGTCTTAAAGAACATCTGGCAGAAACCACTGGCATTTTAAAAAGAAGGAACATTATGACCCCGAAAGAAAAGATTTCGATTTTTGATGAGAACCCGTGGCGCGTTTTCCGCATCATGTCCGAATTTGTCGAGGGGTTTGATGAGCTCTCCGAGATCGGGCCTGCCGTGAGCATCTTCGGGTCGTCGCGCATTAAGCCGGAGCACACCTACTACAAAGCGGCCGAGAAGACCGCGAAATTGTTGGTCAAAGCGGGTTACGCGGTCATAACCGGCGGCGGCCCCAGCATCATGGAGGCGGGCAATAAAGGCGCAAGCGAAGCCAACGGACTTTCCATAGGGCTTAATATTGATCTGCCGTTCGAACAAAAACCGAACCCTTACATCAATCACCTGATCAATTTTCACTATTTCTTCGCGCGCAAGGTCATGTTCGTCAAATACGCCAAGGCATTCATCATTTTCCCCGGCGGTTTCGGGACGCTGGATGAATTCTTTGAAGCGATCACCCTTATTCAGACCGACCGCATGGAACGCTTTCCCGTGATCCTTTACAGCAGCGCTTACTGGGGCGGGCTGACGAAATGGCTTGGGGATGTTGTGTTAGGCGAGAATTGCATCGATAAAAAAGACATGATGATCTTCCAGACGGTTGATACGCCGGAAGAGGCTCTTAAGGTCATCACCGACTTTTACGCGAAACCGATCAAGAAGACAGCGAAACGAAAGTAATCCGACATGCCGGTCCGATCAAAAGTGAAAGTACTCGTCCTGCGCACAGCGGGGACGAATTGCAACGAAGAGACTGCCTATGCTTTTAAGCATTTCGGCGCCGAGGTCGATCAGGTGCATATCAAACGTCTGGTCGGGCGCTCATGCGCGTTAAGCGATTATCACATCCTGGCCCTTCCGGGCGGTTTCAGCTACGGCGATGACATTGCCTCCGGCCGGATCCTGGCCAACGAATTGCGCCTGAGCCTGGCGGAAGATATCAAACGTTTCATCTCCGACGGAAAACTCATGATCGGCATTTGCAACGGATTTCAGATCATGGTCAAGGCCGGTATCCTTCCCGGGCCGGTCAGAAAGGACGCCCATCAGGACGTCACGCTGACCCTGAATGATTCCGCCAAATTCGAAGCGCGCTGGGTGAGGCTTAAGACCGGCGGCAAAAGCCCCTGGACGCTGGGCATGGGGGATGTGGTTTATATGCCGGTCGCTCACGGCGAGGGAAAATTTGTCCCGCGCAATGCCGCGGTGCTTAAGGATCTCAAGGAGCATCATCAGATCGTTTTTAGTTATTGCGATGCGCAGGGAAATCCCGGAGAATATCCCGTCAACCCCAACGGTTCAGCGGATGATATCGCCGGCATCTGCGACAAAACGGGTCAAGTCCTGGGATTGATGCCGCACCCGGAGAGATTTCTTCATTTTACACAGTGTCCGTCCTGGACCAGGCTCGAGAAGTCAGGGATATACGGCGACGGCGCCAGGATTTTTGAGAACGGTGTTAAATACGCGAAAGAGAATTTATGACCAAAAAGGCGGTCACCTATAAAACGAGCGGGGTCGATATTGATAAGGCCAACCGTTTGGTCGAAGACATAAAAGTCATGGCCAAGACCACGGCGAATGCCGGGGTATTGAGCCGGCCGGGATCTTTCGGAGCCTTGTTTTCCCTGGACGCAAGCAAATATAAGAACCCTGTCCTTGTTTCTTCCACCGACGGGGTTGGAACAAAACTTTTGATCGCCAATCTAACCGGGAAACACGACAAGGTCGGCATCGATCAGGTGGCCATGAACGTCAATGACGTTTTGTGCACCGGGGCCAGGCCGTTGTTCTTT
>CAZLRE010000001.1:10303-37918 GCA_964561885.1 uncultured Planctomycetales bacterium
AACGTATTTATCTCAACGTGATCAAGGGAATTACAGAAGGCTGCCGTCAGGCGGGATGCGCGCTTATTGGCGGCGAGACCGCGGAGATGCCCGGGATGTACAAGGGCAAAGACTATGATCTGGCCGGATTTACCGTCGGCATTGTGGAATCGGACAAATTGGTGGACGGGTCCAACATCCGCTACGGCGATGTGGTCATCGGTCTTGCTTCCAGCGGAATTCATTCCAACGGATATTCTCTTGTCCGCAAAGTATTGTCCTCAGCGGAACAAAAGAAGTACGCGAAGGTCCTGATGGAGCCCACGCGCATCTATGTGAAGCAGGTATTGGCGTTGCTGGAGAAGTTCGATGTCCACGGCATGGCGCATATCACCGGCGGAGCGTTTTATGAAAAGCTCACCAAAGTTTTGCCTAAAGGGCTGTGTTTTTCTATCCGCAAGAACAGTTGGCGCATTCCCCGGATCTTTCAGTTGATCCAAGACAAGGGGCATGTTCCTGAACATGATATGTATAAGACGTTTAATATGGGCATCGGATTTGCGATCGTTGTCAGTCCCAAAGATGTTGTTGCCGTTCAGGCGTTCCTGCGTCAATATCAGGAAGAGTCTTATGTGATCGGGGAAGTGGTTCAGGATAGCAAACAAAAAATAGTATTTAACTAGGTGCCCCAAGCCCCCAGCGTCCCAGGGACCCAACTGGGTTGCCGGGGAACTGGCGACCGGGGAACCCAAAGGTTTATTTATGAATATCTTAGTCATCGGCTCCGGCGGACGCGAACACGCGCTGGTCTGGAAGATCAAACAAAGCCCGAAGGCAACGAAGATCTATTGCGCCCCGGGCAATGCCGGCATTGCGTCCTTGGCAGAATGCGTTCCCATCGCCTCCGATGATATCAAAGGTTTGCTTAAGTTCGCCAAGGACAAAAAGATCGACCTGACCGTGGTCGGCCCTGAAGCGCCGCTGGTCAACGGGATCGTGGATGAATTTGAAGAGCATGGCCTGAAGATCTTCGGGCCCAACCAGGCGGCCGCACAGCTGGAGGCGAGCAAAGCCTTTGCCAAAGAATTCCTGCACCGCCGCAATATTCCGACGGCGGTTTACAAGATATTTGATGAGCCTAAACCGGCATTGGAATTCCTTTCGCAGGCGCAATTTCCATTGGTGGTCAAAGCTGACGGGCTTGCGGCCGGCAAAGGGGTTATCATATGTAAGGATCTCAAAGAGGCCCAGCAGGCGGTCGATGAGATCATGGTCAAGAAAGTATTTAAATCCGCCGGGGACCGCACCGTTATTGAAGAATGCCTGGAGGGACCGGAGGCATCCATACTGGCGATCAGCGACGGCAAACATTTCTTTGTCCTGGAAACAGCGCAGGACCATAAACGTATTTTCGATGATGATCTGGGGCCTAATACCGGCGGCATGGGCGCGTACTCACCGGCTCCGGTCGTGACACCTGAGATGATGAACAAGATCATCAGCCGGATCATTGAACCGACCATCCGCGGTATGCACAAAGAGGGACATCCGTTCAAGGGTGTTTTATATGCCGGGCTCATGCTGACCTATCAGGGACCGCAGGTATTGGAATTTAACGTCCGTTTCGGCGATCCCGAGACCGAAGCGGTTTTGCCAAGGCTCAAGACCGACCTTGTCGATGTCATGATGGCCGCTATCGACGGAAAATTGGAAAAGTTGACGCTCAAATGGGACGACCGTCCGTGCGTTTGCGTTGTTGTCGCCTCCGGAGGTTATCCCGGGAATTATGAGACCGGTAAGGTCATTGACGGGCTTGATGATATTAAGGATCCCGATACAGTTGTGTTCCATGCCGGGACGCAATTGAAGAACGGATCGGTATTGACCAACGGCGGACGTGTTCTGGGTGTCACAAGCCTTGGCGCGGATATGCCGGATGCGATCAGGCGTGTTTACCAAGCGGTTGACAGGATCAAATTCGAGCGGGCTTTTTTCCGACGGGACATTGCGGCAAAGGCTTTGAAATTAAAGGTGGGGAGCAGGTAGAAATCGATTAATATTAATTTTGTAGGGGCGCGGCCATGCGCCCCTACATGAGCACAGGAGACCATATGTCTAAGATCCAAGTAGCGATCATGATGGGAAGTGAATCCGACGCGCCGGTGATGGCCGAGGCGGCGAAACTTTTAAAAGAGTTCGGCGTCAGCTGTGAGATGCGTGTGCTCTCCGCGCACCGCACACCCAGGGAAGTTGTCGAATACGTTGAACGGCGCACCAAAGAAGGCACACAAACCTTTATCTGCGGCGCCGGCGGTTCTGCGGCGTTGGCCGGCGTTGTCTCGGCGCACACGACCGTTCCTGTCATCGGTGTCCCTATTGATTCTATGGGGTTGGGCGGATTGGACGCGCTTTTATCGACGGTGCAGATGCCTCCGGGCGTTCCTGTCGGAGGTGTCGCGATCGGCAAGCCGGGAGCGCGTAACGCGGCCCTCTTGAGCGTGCGCATCATGGCATTGACCGATGAAACTTTAAAAAAGAAACTGGTAGACTATTCTCAGAAACAAGCCCAAAAGATCCTTCAAACCAAGGTCGACGTTTGAGAACTAGAGTCGTTAAGGTCCATCCGGTCAATCCGGAATTCGAGATCATCATCGAAGCGGCCAATATCATCCGTGAGGGAGGCCTTGTTATATTTCCCACGGAAACGGTTTACGGGATCGCGGCAGACTTTAACAATCCTGTAGCTGTTAAACGTTTGAGGCAGGTCAAACAGAGGAACGACAATAAACCGTTCTCGATCCTGATCGCGCACCGCGGGATCATTGAAAATTACACCGCGTATAACGATCCGAGACTTTATAAGCTGATCGATGAATATTGGCCCGGTCCTTTGACCGTGATCGTGCCTTCTCGTAGCGAGGGAGCTACGATCGGCATCCGCATGCCGGACCATATGATCGCGCTGAGGATGGTCGAGCAGTCGCAGTGCACCATCGCGGCGCCTTCGGCGAACCTTGAAGGGAAAACGCCGCCGACCACATGTCAGGAAGCGCTCAAAGATCTTGATGGTCTTGTTGATCTCGCTTTGGACGGAGGCCCGGTTGAGCTCGGCCAGTCGTCGGCCATTGTGGATTTCACCCAGGCGGCGCCGAAGATCATCCGTGAAGGAGCGATCACCCAGTCGGATGTGGACAGGGTCGTTCAAAGAAAATTATTTTTGTTCGTCTGCACGGGCAACAGCTGCCGCTCGGTCATGGCGGAGTATCTGTTCAATCATCTGGCCGGGGAACGCAATGATGTTCGTGCGATCTCGGCAGGCACAAGCGTTTTCTTTAAATCAACGGCAAGCGCGGAGACGGTCGCGGTCCTGAAAAACTTGGGCATTGACTGTACGAAACATCAGTCGCGGCCGGTTTCCAACATCATGCTCAAAAAAGCGGATCTTATTTTCGCGATGACACGCGCGCACCGCATGCAGATCCTTGAGCGCGCGCCCAGCATTGAGCAGAGGGTTTATCTGCTCAGGGAGTTTACCGATATCCCCAAAGGTTTTGAGTCGGAGCTGGATATATCGGATCCCATCGGGCGTTCCCATGAGGCTTATGAGGAGTGCATGCTGATGATCAAGGAAGCCGTTGAGAAAATTGTCAAACTTATCTAACATTGAACGATCGGGACAGGCCATGACCATCTATATCGGGGCAGATCACAGAGGCTACGGATTAAAACAAAAGATCGCGGCCATTTTAATAGGGCAGGGTTTTGATGTCACTGATGTCGGAACTGACCGTGAAGATGTGCCTTGCGATTATCCGAAAATGGCCTATGAAGTTGCCACGCGCGTCGCCAAATCCCGTAACGGGCGGGGGATCCTGGTGTGCATGTCCGGCATCGGGCATTCGATTGCGGCCAACAAAGTCCCCGGTGTTTATGCCGCGCTTTGTTATAACAGGGAAGCCGCGGCGTTGTCCCGTCAGCATAACAATTCCAATGTGCTGGTGTTGGGCGCAAAATTTGTGAACGAGAAGGAAATGTTCGAGATCATCAAGATCTGGCTCAATGAGAAATTTGAGGGCGGCCGCCATCTGCGACGGGTGAAACAGATCAAGGCTATTGAGAGGGAGTATTTGAAAGAAAAATAAACCAGGGACACCATGCGTATAAAACGCATGAAGGACGCCGAGCTAACCAAAGAATTTAATTGGGACACCGCGCATAATAAAAAATCATATCGGGACACCGGTGTCCGGGTGTCCAAGTTGTAGAATGGTTTGATAGGTGTCCCGATATGCTAAAACGTCGCTAGGTGTACCCTAAACTTTTAATTATTTGATAAGAGGACTATTATGCAGCATCTTAAGAATTCAGATCCGGAAATATATCAATCCATACAAAACGAATTAAAACGGCAAAAAGAGAACATTGAGCTGATCGCCTCCGAGAATATCGTCTCGCAAGCTGTGCTTGAGGCGGCGGGGTCCATCATGACCAATAAGTACGCCGAAGGTTATCCGGCGGCCCGTTATTACAACGGCTGCGAGCACGTTGATGTCGCCGAGAGTCTGGCCATCGAACGCGCCAAGCAATTGTTCGGGGCCGAACATGTGAACGTTCAGCCTCATTCCGGTTCCCAGGCCAATATGGCCGTTTATATGGCCGCGATCAATACCGGTGATACGGTCATGGGGCTTGATCTTGCCTGCGGCGGACACCTCACGCATGGGCTTAAGATCAACTTTTCCGGACGCATGTACAATATCGTCTCGTACAAGGTCGATCCCAAAACAGAATTGATCGATATGGATGAGGTCGAACGCCTGGCTGTCGAACATAAACCGAAGATGATCATTGCCGGTTATTCGGCTTATTCACGCGTCCTGGATTTTGCGCGTTTCCGTAAGATCTGCGATAAGGTCGGCGCTATTCTTTTTGTGGACATGGCGCATTTTGCCGGACTGGTTGCGGCGGGTATTCATCCGAATCCCGTCGAATATGCAGAATTCGTGACCACAACGACCCATAAAACACTGCGAGGTCCCCGCGGCGGCATGATCCTTTGCCGCAAAGACTTTGCCAAAAAGATCGACAGCGCCATTTTTCCCGGTATCCAGGGCGGGCCTTTGATGCACATCATCGCGGCCAAGGCGGTCGCGTTCAAAGAGGCCTTGACCCCAGAATTCAAACAGTATCAGAAGCAAGTTGTTGCCAATGCCAGGGCCTTTAGCAGCGCGATGACACAAAAAGGTTTTCGCATCGTCTCGGGTGGAACAGATAATCATTTATTCATGGTCGACTTGCGGCCCAAAGGAGTGACCGGGAAAGATGCCGCGACTGTGCTCGATCAGGTGCACATCACCGTGAATAAAAATCTGATCCCATTCGATCCCGAGAAGCCGACGGTCACAAGCGGGCTTCGCATCGGAACGCCTGCGGTCACGACCCGCGGCATGAAGGAAAAAGACATGGCGCGTATCGCCGAATTGATGGACCGCGCGATCGTCGGGCGTAATGATGCCGGTACGTTGGCAAAGGTCAAAACGGACGTGATCACGCTGATGAACGAATTTCCGATCTATCGTGGGTTATAGTATAGAAATGACAAAATTCAAATGGCAAATTAAATGATCAATAGAAAATGAAAAATTATAAGACATTCATAGGTTTGCCTTCGGAAGACATTTTCGAGCATTACATGTTTCGATTTTTACATTTGGTTTGTCATTTAAAATTTGTCATTTGATTTGTTATTTGGATTTTGTCATTTGTTATTAATCAAGGCGTCCGATCTTATGAACTGCCCTTCCTGCCGATACGCGGAGACCAAGGTCATTGATTCCCGTTTGAACACGGAAGGGACCTCCATCCGCCGCCGCAGGGAATGTTTGGCGTGCCGCAAACGTTTTACCACGTATGAATACGTCGAGCACGTGCCTTTGATGGTGGTCAAAAAGGACAACCGCCGCCAGCCGTTCGACCGTAACCGTTTGATGTCCGGGATCGTCAAGGCCTGCGAGAAGCGTCCGGTGAGTGTTGAACAGATCGAAGGTATCGTTGAAGAGATCGAGCGCACTGTGCAGTTGAAATATGACCGGGAGGTCGGATCCAAAGATATCGGCGAAATGATCATGAAAAAGCTTTCAACGCTCGATGAGGTGGCGTACGTCAGGTTCGCTTCCGTGTACCGCCAGTTTCGTGACGTTAATCAGTTCATGAGTGAATTGCAGAATATTTTAGGGAAAACAAAGAAAGGAAAAGCATAAGAGAACACAAGATCACATGTTCACAAGTCACATGAGGATCACAAGAACTTGTGAACTTTTGTGCTCCTGTGTTCATGTGCACATGTGTTCCCGTGCTTATTAATAACGTATGATCCAAGTAGAACTCACAAAAATCATCATTGATGAAAAACGTCAGGACCAGATCATTGTTTTGCGGGAGAAACACGGCGAGAGGCAGATTCCCATTGTCATCGGGTTTATGGAGGCCTCTTCGATCAAAATGAAAATTTCCGGTATCGAGGTGCCCCGTCCCTTGACGCACGACCTTTTGGTCAATACCATCCATGCCATGGACGCGCAGCTGGCGCGGCTCATTATCGATAAGCTCGAGACGAGCACCTTCTTTGCCAAGCTTGAGATCAGAAAAGCGAACGGCGAGATCAAATTGGTCGATTGCCGTCCGTCGGACGGGATCGCGGTCGCGGTGCGCACCAAATGCCCGATCTTCGTGGATGAAGAAGTGCTCAACAAAGCGTCCACGATGAAACATTAAGGATGTCAGCAGTCAACGCTCAGCAGTCAGCTGACGGATGACCGCTGACAGCTGACACCATGTCTTTTCTTTCCCAATATCCCCAACTGAAAACTATCCAGACCCTTGCCCGTAAGAAACGCCTCGGCGTTTATCTGGTCGGGGGTTTTCTGCGCGACCATTGCCTGGGCCGCCCTCAAACTGATTTTGATTTTGCCGTGGATAAGGATGCGATCGCTTTCGCCCGTCATTGCGCCGACACTCTTAAAGGCGCGTTCGTTCTTCTGGATGACGAACATGGCTGCGGCCGTGTTGTTAAGAGGGTGGGCGGAGCTATTTGGACCTTCGATTTTGCCAACTTCCGCGCCGAGACATTAAAGAAGGATATCGCGGCGCGCGATTTTACGATCAATACGCTTTTCGCTGATCTTATGAAGATCAAAGATAGTGACCGTCTGGATGCGCATATCGTGGATCTCAAGAGCGCGCGCAAAGATCTAAAGACAAAGACCATCCGTATGGTTTCCGCTCAAGCGTTCCGGCAGGACCCGCTGAGACTTTTAAGGGCCTATAGCCTGCAGGCGACCCTTGGTTTTAAGATCGAAGCCAAAACAGCGGCGCGCATTAAGAAGGATGCTCCATTGATCCGCGGCGTTTCGATCGAGCGTGTCCGTGAGGAGTTCTTCAAGGTCCTGTCTTCTCCGAGAACTTTTCAAACGTTCAAGGACATGGACACCTCCGGTTTACTGGTCAGGGTCATTCCTCAGCTCGCGGTTATGTTCGGGGTCAAGCAGGGCGGGTATCATCATCTGGATGTCTGGAAGCATTCGATGGAAGTTTTGCGTCAGTTCGAAGGGGTGGTTGAAGAGTTTAAGGATGACAGCGATGTGAGCGCGTATCTGCAGGAGATCATCGCGGCGAATCACCCGCGGGTAAGCATTGTCAAATTGGCCGCGCTGTTGCACGATATCGGCAAACCCGACACAAAGAAGGTCGAGCCTGACCGCACGTCATTTCACGGGCACGAACATGTGGGACGCAACATCACCCGCATCGTTGCCAAACACATGAAACTTTCGGTGCGTGAACGGCATGTTCTGGAAGATCTGGTTTTGCATCATTTGCGCCCCGGCTATCTTTCGAATTTTAAGAAACCGACGGAGAGATCCGTTTTCCGGTATTTCCGTGACACCAAAGACGAAGCAGCCGCTATTCTTTTATTGTCGTTGGCGGACCAGCGTTCGACCCGCGGGCCTTTGACCACCGAGGCTGATCAAAAGCATCACGCCAAGATATGCTTGGGTTTGATCAAACAGTATTTTGCGGATAAGAAGAAAGTTCCGTTAGTCCGACTTATCAACGGCAACGATCTCATTAGGAAATTTAAGCTCAAACCTTCGCCGGTCTTTGCGAAGATCTTAAACGCTGTCCAAGAAGCCCAGGCGCTGGGAAAGGTTTCAACCAAACAGGAGGCTTTGGCGCTTGCCGCCAAGATGATCGCATGACGCTTAATCGCTCAACACCGTTCGTTACCGTAGATATGATCATCGAACTTCCGCAAGGGATGGTTGTGATCGAACGCCGCAATCCGCCCTACGGCTGGGCCCTGCCCGGCGGATTTGTGGACATGGGCGAAAGTCTTGAGGATGCCGCTCGCCGCGAAGCCAAAGAGGAAACGAACCTTGATCTGGAAGACCTGCGCCAGATGCACACCTATTCCGATCCCAAACGCGACCCGCGTTTTCACACGGTTTCAACGGTATTTATCGCTAAGGGAGTTGGAGTTCCTCAGTCGGGCGATGATGCCAAGAATTTAAAAGTTGTTCCGTATGAGGATCTGTTAAAGATCGATTACGCGTTCGATCATAAGCAGGTAGTGGCAGATTATTTAAAATTACGAAAGAACTAGGGTTGCCCAGTCGCCAGTGCCCCAGCGTTCCAGTCAAAATTGTTTCCTGGGAAGCTGGAAACTGGGGCTCTGGGACACCCTGAGTCGGTATGAGATTACATTCTATAAATAAAGCTGTGCTGCGGATCCGAAACAATGCCGAGCGTTTCCTGAGCGGACTGACGTCCAACGCGCTGGACAAACCGCGTAATGCGTTTCTCAATCTGCACGGCCGGATCATTGCAACATTTGATCAAATTAAAGTCGCTGAGGATGAGTATTTGATCGTTCTTGAACCGTTCGCGGTTGAAGCGCTCATGCTTCACATCAAAAAATTCCTGATGCTCAACAAGACAACGGCCGAGCCCGCGGCGCTGAATGTTTATTTTGATCTGGACGGTATTTATAAAGCATCGGCGGGGGAATATGTTATCCCGCAAAAATCCGGACAGATGGTCTTAACCCCGCAGAAATTGCAGGCGGATGTTTCCCAAGATGAATTCACGCTCTTTCGTTTGAAGAACAACATCCCTCTTCACGGTGTTGATTATCACGATGAGCTGCTTTTAAATATTGATGAATACGAACACGTCTCTTACACCAAGGGATGTTTTCTCGGACAGGAGCCGGTTGCCAAGGTCCATAACCGTTCCAAGCCCACATGGAAACTTGTTGTTCGTTCTGAAGATGAGTTAAACGAAGAAGAGAAGAATAAAATGACCTCAAAGGTTTTGGATCCGCGAAACGGGAAAACCATGGGGTTTGTTTTTGTGAAAAACTAATAAATTTGTGTAGGGGCACAGCGCGCTATGCCCCTACTTCGTGGTTTTGATATTTTGTGCTAGAATTGAGCCCTAACTTTGATGATGGAGGAATGCATGGACATAAGAACAAAATCAGTTCACACGGGTGTGAACAAGGATTCAACGTTTAATTCGGTCATTACACCCATTTATCCCACCTCGACGTTCTATTTTGACGCCATCGGGAAGAACAAGGGGTATGACTATACACGCAGCGGCAACCCTACGCGTACTGCGCTTGAACAGAACATCGCCGAACTGGAAGGCGGGGTTGGCTGTTCAGTGACCGCAACTGGTATGGCCGCGATCACGGCGGTCATGTTCTATTTGAAGCCCGGAGATCATATCGTGACCGGCGATGACATTTACGGCGGAACTTACCGTTTGTTCAACGCTGTCCTGCGCCCGATGGGCTTTGATTTTTCCTTCATTAATATGCGCGATCACAAAGCGGTCAAAGATGCGATCGGGCCCAAGACCAAAATGGTCTGGATCGAGACGCCGTCGAACCCGCTTTTAAATATCATCGACATTGAATCTGTGACCAAATTGGCCAAGGCCAAGAAATGCATTACGGTTGTCGACAACACGTTTTTGTCGCCCTATTTCCAAAAGGCGTTTGAATTCGGCGTGGATATTGTTGTTCATTCCACTACCAAATATTTGAACGGCCACAGCGATGTGGTGGGCGGGGCCATCATTTACTCTAATAAACAGTTGGAGGAGCGCGGCCGCTATTTGGTCAATGCGCTTGGCGTTTCGGAAGCGCCGTTCGATGCCTGGCTTGTATTGCGCGGGATCAAAACATTGGCCTACCGCATGGAAGCTCACCAGGCCAACGCCCTTAAGATCGCGCAATTCCTGGAGTCACACAAAAATGTTAAGAAGGTTTATTATCCCGGGCTTAAAAGCCATCCGCAGCAAGCGCTTATCAAAAAGCAGATGAAGGGTTTCGGCGGGATGCTTTCCTTTGAGCTCAACACCAAAAAGGTCGATCTCAACGCCTTTTACAAGAAACTGAAATTCTTCGCGCTGGCTGAATCATTGGGCGGGGTTGAATCATTGATCGAATCGCCCTGGTTCATGAGCCACGTCTCCATGGGCGAGGCTGGACTCAAGGCTTCCGGCATTACACCCGAGACCGTACGCGTCTCCGTCGGTATTGAGGCGGCGGAAGACTTGATCGCTGATCTAGGAAATGCTCTAAAAGGCTGATTTAAGAGAGAAGAAGGATGAGAGAAGAGGGAAGAAGTTTGGTGTTCGGGGCGTTAAATCGATTTCGTGTTCTATTTTTTTCCTCTCTTCTAACTTCCTTCGTCTTTCTTCCCTCTTTAACAGTTCATGCCAACGATGCTCCGACACTCACCGATGTCCAGGCCGCGTTCATGGACAAAGACTACGTCAAGACCAAAGACCTTGCCGTCACTTTGATCGCGCGCACACAAGATCTCCAGGAAAGAGCAGAGGCGTTTTATTACACCGGTGTCAGCGACCTGTGGCTTGGTCAATACACTTCGGCGCGCGAATCGCTCGCCAAAGTTATCAAAGCCAAACCTTCGCGGGATCTGTTAGATAAAGCCTCCATGGCGTTGATGGACACATACTATATGGAAGGCGATTATAGGAAATCTTTGGAAGTGGCTGAAGATTTTCTGGATGATAACCCCAAGTCGGAATTTATAAGCGCGGTCTATCTGAAGGTCGCCCGTTGCCACTTGAAGCTGGCGAACTGGAAAAAAGGCCGCGAGTATTTACAGAGCGTGCTGCAGAAGTATCCCGACAGTCTGGAACGTTTTTACGTGGATCAGCTTCTGCAGGAAAGCCAGTATTTCGCCGTTCAGGTGGGTTCATTTCAGGACAGGTATTCCGCCGAGAAATTAGTCGGCGAGCTCAGCCAGAAGGGTGAGTATGCCTACACCGTTGAGGCGACATCCCAAGAGGGAAAGAAGCTCTACCGTGTGCGCGTTGGAAAAATGCAGCAGTTCGATGAAGCCCAGAAGGTTGAGACCCGGCTGTCCCAGTTGGGATATCCCACCAAGATCTATCCTTAGTTTCTTTGATTTGACAGATGTGACCGTATGAATTCTTCAAGGATCATTTTTATCGTCGGGCCGACCGGTGTCGGTAAATCAGCTGTTGCGCTTGAGTTGGCCGGTTTATTGGACGCCGAGATCATCGCGTGTGATGCCATGCAGGTGTACCGCGAAATCAACATAGCCAACGATAAGCCGTCTGAAGCGGACATGCGGCGCGTGAAGCATCACATGGTCGGCTGTGTGAGCGTCACCGAAGACTATGATGTTGCCCGTTACCGGAAAGATGCGGTCGCTGCCGTAGAAGATGTTTTGGGTCGCAAGAAACTCCCTTTGGTCGTCGGCGGCAGCGGCATGTATGTTTCAATTCTGTTGGACGGGATCTTCGAAAGCGGCGCAGAGGACCCGTTTCTCCGCCGTCAACTGCAGGAAGACGCGAAGGTCAAGGGTATTGAAAAGCTATACCAGCGCCTTAAAAAGGTCGACCCCCAATCGGCGGAGAAGATCAATCCCAATGATGAACGCCGCATTGTCCGGGCGCTGGAGGTTTATGTCTCCAACCGCAAACCGATTAGCCAGCTGCAGAAAGAGCGTTCCGGCCTGTGGGGGAAATATGCGGTCAAAGTGTTCGCATTGAACCGTGAACGCCAGGAGCTTTATGACCGCGTTAATCAAAGGGTCGATGTCATGTTTTCCTCCGGTCTGGTTGAGGAAATGCAGAAGCTCAAAAGCCTTGCCTTGAGCCGCACGGCCTCGGGCATGATCGGGTTAACTGAAGTGACGGAATATCTCGACGGCAAACGGTCTTTGGAGGAAACCAAAGAGCTCATGAAGATGAACACGCGTCATTATGTCAAACGGCAGCTGACGTGGTTTAGGAAAGATAAACGGCTCAACTGGATCACCATTGCGCCGGATGGATCATCCCGGCAGACAGCCGAACATATAAGGACATTGTTATGAAACAAGAAAGAATTCTGTTGGCGGTGGTGACTTTTAAAACACCGTCATCCTGGTCGCAGGAAGATATCGCCGGCGAAATGAAGGAATTGGTCAAGACCTGCGGCGGTGTGGTTGTGGAGACGGTTTTCTGCCGGCTGGAACATCCGACAGCGCCGACGTACATTACAAAAGGAAAGGTTGAGGAATTGGCCGCGCTGTGTTCAACGGGTGTGGCGGATACGGTCATTTTCAGCTGCGATCTTAAAGGAAGCCAGCAGCGCAATCTTGAAGATGCTCTGGGGGTTAAGACCATCGACCGCACACAGCTTATTCTGGATATCTTTGCCCGTCACGCGAAATCAAGCGAAGGCAAGATGCAGGTGGAATTAGCGCAGCTGGAATATCTGCTGCCTAGGCTCGTCGGTAAAGGGATCGAGATGTCGCGACTGGGCGGCGGTATCGGAACTATGGGGCCGGGGGAAACCAAGCTCGAGGTTGACCGCCGGCGCATTGCGGACCGCATCGCCAAGCTCAAGAAGGATCTGAAGGAAGTATCGTTGAGCCGTCAGGTCAAACGCAAGAAACGGCAGAACGACCAGATCCCGATGATCTCGTTGGTCGGTTATACCAACGCAGGAAAATCAACGCTTTTGAATACGTTGACCGCGGCCGGCACCATCACCAATGACGGGCTTTTTACAACCCTGGATTCATTGGCCAGACAGCATGTGCTTCCCAATAAACGCAAAGTGGTGTTTTCAGACACCGTCGGATTCATGCATGATCTTCCGCACCGCCTCATCGAATCGTTCAAGGCGACTCTGGAAGAAGTCCAGCAGGCCGATCTTTTACTGCATGTGATCGATATCAGTCATCCGAATCACCGGAATTTTTATGAATCCGTCGAGACCGTTCTAAAAGAACTTGAGGTGCTGGATAAACCCACGATCATGGTCCTTAACAAGATCGACAAAGTTGAGGATCGCGGGCAGCTGGCAGCGGTGAGCGTGCATTTTCCGAATGCTGTTTTGGTCTCCGGTTTGAAGAATGAAAATATCGACGCGCTCCTGGACCGCATCGAGATCATGCTTTCGGACGGCATGGTTGAGATCGATGTGAAGATCCCCATCGGCCGAATGGACCTGGTCAACCTCGCGCATAAACAGGGCAAGGTCATTGATATCAAATATCTTTCCAAAACAATACGCATTCACGCCAACCTTCCGCAGAAAATAGCCGCGCAGTTCGATGTTTGACGTCTGTTAGATTATCTAACAAAATTTGTAATAAAATCTTGACAGTTTAGTTAGATAATGTTATCTTTAAGCCGGGTTAGAGATGAGGTTGTCATGGTCCCTAAGAAATCTATATCCAGGGAAGTTGAGATCAATCCTGATGCGGCGCTCTTTGTGATCAGCATCGCAAGCGAGCTCACCGGCCTTCCGATCTGGACGCTGCGCCGGATCGACGATATGGGGCTGGTTTCGCCCAAACGCATTAATAAAAAGATCCGGTGTTACACGCACCGGCAGATCAACAAGCTTGTGTACATCCACTATTTAATGGAAGAACGCAACGTGAATATCAGCGGTATCAAGGTCATATTAGAGATGGAACAGAAGTAAATATTTTTTTGTCCAAAATTTAGCAGTTGGTAGCTATGAGTGCTAACAATATAAAATTAACCACATAATACAGGAGGTGTCATATGTCGCTCATTCGTTTTAATCAGAAACAACCCGATGGTACCAAAGAATTCTTCAATGATGATTATCTTTGGGGATTTCCGTTCATGCCGGTCACAGGCAAACAAATGACCGGTTTTCAATCAGCCTGGCAGCCGGCTATTGATGTGGCTGAAGATAAGGACAAATTCATCTTCAAGGCGGACTTGCCGGGATTGAAAAAAGAGGACATTCATGTGTCTGTTGAAAACGGCGTTTTATCCATTGAGGGGGAACGTAGATCTGAGACAGAGCTCAAAGATAAAGATTACCACAGAGTTGAACGTTCCTACGGGCGATTTGTGCGCAGTTTCAACCTCGGTTCGGCAGTCGATGATGCCAAGATCAAGGCCAATTATAAAGACGGTGTCCTGGAGATCGCAGTGCCCAAGGTTGAAAAGGCCAAAGCCAAGACGATTGATGTGAGTGTCAATTAGGAGTAATCTAGAGTTCCCCAGTCGCCAGTGCCCCAGTCAATGTCTGGGTCGCTGGGGACTGGGGATCCGGGATACCCAAGGAACTTATGGATTTCAATAAATACACCCTCAAAAATCAGGAAGCCATCCAGAAAGCCGTTGAGCTTGCCGGGGAATTGGCTCATCAGCAATTAGAGCCCGAGCATGTGGCCGCGGCCTTGCTTCATGATCCCGAGGGAGTCATCAACGGGCTATTGGGACGTTTAGGGATCCCTTCAGCGCGCTTATTGGATAAGCTTACCGGATATTTGAAAGACCGTCCGAAGGTTGAAGGCGCAAACGGCGGACAGCCGCATTTATCAGCGCGGTTGACCCGCGTCCTGCAGAATGCCCAGGATATCGCAAAAAAGATGGGCGATGAATATGTCGCCCAGGAACATGTTCTTCTGGCGATTGTCAAAGATGAGCAGAGTATTATCGCGAAAGATTTTAAGGCAGGCGGAGCCACTGAGCAGATGCTTGCCAAGGAGATCGAAAAAATGAGAGGCGGACAAAAAGTGACAGACCAGAACCCGGAAGACAAATACCAGGCTTTGGAAAAATACGGCAAGGATCTAACTGAACTTGCTAATAAAGGAAAGCTGGACCCTGTGATCGGGCGCGATGAAGAGATCCGCCGCGTCATCCAGGTGCTTTCTCGCCGGACCAAGAACAATCCGGTCTTGATCGGAGAGCCGGGCGTGGGAAAGACCGCCATCGTCGAAGGTCTGGCGCAACGCATTTATTTGGGAGATGTGCCCGAAGGATTGAAGAACAAGCGTGTGATCACGCTCGATATGGGGGCGTTGGTGGCCGGCGCAAAATTCCGCGGAGAATTTGAAGACCGTTTGAAGGCCGTGCTCAAGGATGTCGAGAACAATAACGGCGCCGTTATTTTATTTATCGATGAATTGCATACCATCGTCGGTGCTGGACGTGCGGAAGGTTCGATGGATGCCTCCAATATGCTTAAACCTGCGCTCGCGCGGGGCTTGTTACGCTGTATTGGGGCCACCACCCTGGATGAATACCGTCAGCATATTGAAAAGGACGCAGCGCTCGAAAGACGTTTTCAGCCTGTCATGGTCAATGAACCGACCGTCGAGGATACCATCGCGATCCTGCGCGGTCTAAAAGAGCGTTATGAAGTCCATCACGGCGTGCGTATCCAGGACTCTGCCATCATTGCCGCGGCAACGCTGTCTCACCGTTATTTGACCGAGCGTTTTCTGCCGGACAAGGCCATTGATCTGATCGACGAAGCGGCGTCCCGTCTGCGCATCGAGATCGACAGCATGCCGCAGGAACTCGATCAGAACGAACGCCAGATTAGGAAATTAGAGATCGAACGTCAGGCGCTCAAGAAGGAAAATGATGAGGCATCCAAAGAGCGCTTGAAGAAGATCGATGAGGAATTAAACCGTCTTAAGGACGAGAACAAAAAGATGCGTCTGCGCTGGAACAGCGAAAAGGAGATCATCGACCGTGTCCGCAAGGTCAAGGCCGATATCGAACAGGCCAAGATCGACGAACAGAAGGCCGAGAAATCCGGCGATCTGGGCAAAGTCGCCGAGATCCGTTACGGACGCATTGTGTCTTTGAACAAAGACCTTGAGGCCGAGAATAAAAAATTGAACGTCCTTCAGAAGGATGGCGGGCTTTTAAAAGAAGAGGTGGATGATCAGGACATTGCCGAGATCATTGCCAAGTGGACCAAGATCCCGCTTTCGAAATTGCTTGAGGGCGAAACTCAAAAGCTCGTGCATATTGAGGAAGTCCTCAAGAATCGTGTTGTCGGTCAGGATGACGCGATCGATCTGATCGCTTCCTGCATCCGCCGTTCGCGCACCGGATTAAGCGATCCCAACCGACCGTCGGGCTCATTCATTTTTGTGGGACCGACCGGCGTGGGTAAGACTGAACTTGCGAAATCGTTGGCCTGGTTCTTGTTCGATGATGAGAACGCGGTCATTCGTGTTGACATGAGTGAATACATGGAGAAGCATTCGGTCGCGCGTTTGATCGGCGCTCCGCCGGGATACGTGGGTTATGACGAAGGCGGGCAGCTGACCGAGGCTGTGCGCCGGCGTCCGTATGCGGTACTGCTTTTTGATGAGATCGAAAAGGCGCATCCGGATGTCTTTAACGTGATGCTCCAGATGCTCGATGACGGCCGCCTGACCGACAGCCAGGGGCGGGTGGTCAATTTCAAGAACACGATCGTTGTGATGACCTCCAACATCGGAACATCCGAGATCACCGATCTGACGAACAAAGAACAGATCGAGGAACGCATCCGTCAGGCCATGCAGGGGCATTTCCGTCCGGAATTCCTTAACCGGATCGATGAGGTCATTGTCTTTAACCGGCTTTCGCAGAAAGACATTGTCAAGATCGTCGACATTCAGCTTCATATTCTTTCAGCTAGGCTGGCGGACAAAAAGATCGAGTTGAACGTCACTGACCGCGCAAAGGGTTTTCTGGCCGAACGCGGATATGATCCGATCTATGGCGCACGGCCATTGAAACGCGTCATCCAGAAACTCGTGCAGGACCCGGTCGCCCTTAAGCTGCTTCAAGGAGAGATCAAGGACGGCCAGGGGATCAAGGTCGATCTTAAAGAAGGAGCGCTTGTTATTAGTGTCAAATAATTTTTGGGAACCGGATGATCGAAAGGAGGACATATGAAAACATCCATGTTGCCAAGAGTGTCTATGATCTTAATAGGGATCGCTGTGTTCATTGCTGCAGTCTATCCGAGAGTGTTCGCTGCGGATGAGACGGATGCGCTCAAAGCGCAGATCCAAACGCTCAATGACCGCATATCTGTGCTCGAGAAACAGTTGTCTGAGAAAAATGCGCCGGCACCGGCTATTGGCTACGGCCATAATTTCGGGCACCAGGATTACTCCTGGGATCCGTTTAAGGAAATGCGCTTGATGCAGCAGAGAATGAACCAGCTGTTCGATGACAGTTTTGACCGCAGTTTCGGCGCGGGGGCTTCAGGATTCCTTTCGCCTCAAACCGATATCAAGGCCGAAGACGGGCGGTATGTAGTTACTTTGGATATTCCGGGCATGGACAAGGACACCATCGATGTTGAGGTCAAGAACGGGTCCTTGGTGGTATCCGGGAAACGCAGTATTCAGAAGGAAAACAAAGGCGACCGCTTTTACAGCCAACAGCGCAGTTTCGGTCAGTTCATGAAAACGTTGGCGCTGCCGGATGATGCCCAAGCCGATCAGGTTGAGGCGCGTTATGATAAAGGCGTCTTGGAGATCACGATCGGCCGGGAGACAAAGGGAAAAGTTGTCGGTGCGGGTAGTAAGAAGATCACAGTTAAATAGCAAGAGAGTTTGACTGGTCGGTGGCCTGTGACCAGAAAGAAATAATACCCGTTGTTCTGGTCACTGATAATGGTCACTGGCCACGGACCAGAATTTTCCGGAAGCGGCTTTGCATCCCAGGGCATCTTTGCTAGAATGAACCTGATCAAATCGCCGACCGAAAATTAACCAAAGGTTTTCCATGCCGCTTCGCACAATTGTTGCCGTCATCGTTCTTCTGTTAGCCGTTCTTTCTTATTCCGTCGCATTTTCCGATGATATTCCCAAGGCCATTTTAAAAGACGGCTTTTATAATGAGTACGATCCCGACGGTGTTCTGGAACGGACCGTTGAATATAAAGACGGCAAACCCAACGGCCGTTTCCGGGTGTTTTATAAGGACGGACGTATTAAAAGCATGGGGACCCATCAGGATGGTCTGCTGGAAGGGATGGTCCGGGGTTATCTTCCCGACGGACGTCTGGAATACAAGACGTTTTACCGCGCCGGAAAAATGCACGGCGTCTCGTATTCATATCATCCCAACGGAAGGATACGTGAGGAAATTTCCCATATTAACGGCGTGCGCGAGGGCCGCACCTTTGAATTTGCCGAGAACGGTAAACCCATCCGCGAGCGCAATTTTGTCGGCGGTAAAGAAAACGGGCCAAGAAAAGATTTTTATACCGACGGCCAGGTTTTGAGGGAATCCAATTTTATCGACGGGATCCAGGAAGGTTCCATTTTTGAGTTCTTTCCCTCCGGAGCGCTTAAGGGGTCATGGAAAGGATATGACGGGATCAGGCAGGGGTTGGGTAAAGAATATTATCAGGACGGCGCCCTGCAGGCCGAAGGCTTCTGGACCGACGACCGGTTAAACGGTCCGGCCCGTCTATATCACCCGAGCGGCAAATTTAAGGCCGAAGTCAATTTCAAGGACGGCCTGATGCACGATGATCCGTACCAGGAATTGTATGAATCCGGGGAGCTTCACACCAAAAGCACGATCATTCTCGGAAAACGCGAAGGGCTTTTTACAGAATACTATAAGAACGGTAAGGTCAAGCGCGAAGGCAGATACGCTGGCGGGCTTGAAGAAGGCGTTTTTAAGAATTACTCAGAATCTGGATATGTGCGGTCGGATGATTTTTATGATAAGGGCCTTCTTCTGCATCAAAAGAAATATGACAAGAGAGGCAAGATCATCGATGAGAAATTCTTCTACGGCAAAGCCCGATAAGATGCGATCTTCCTAAAGAGTAGCGTTAACTCTCCAGCGTATGAATTTCCAGGATAATTTCATCCGTGATGTAAGTTGCTTAAATTGTTGATCTTATGTCATGTCACATTTTAAATCGGCTGTTGACATGAAAATAAAATTTGTTATAATTCTTTAGCATTCAGTTGGCAAGAGTGCTAATGAAAACCTTAGTACCTTACTCAAACAAACTATGGCACCGCGCAAAACAGATTTTCAGGAACGTAAAGATATTGTATTGGGATATGTGGTTGAGCAATATATCAAGAACCTCAACCCGATCGGCTCCGCATTCCTAGCCAAAGAATACCGTTTGGATTGGAGTTCGGCCACGATCCGCAATATCCTTGCCGAATTGGAAGAGGAAGGCTACCTGACTCATCCGCACACGTCAGCGGGCCGCATTCCCACGCAATACGGTTACCGTTATTATGTGGATCATTTAATGCATGAGATCCAATTATTAGAGGAAGAGAAAAAACGCATCCATCATGAGTACCGGCAGAACATTGATGAACTGGAAAAGCTGATCGAGAAAACTTCCCAGATCGTTTGCGAGGTCACGCATTACACAAGCATCATTTCAGTGGACGGATGGAACAACAAGATCGTATACCGCGGCATCAATCATGTCGTGGGTTCGCCTGAGTTGAAAGATATCCAGAAGATCCAGAACCTTCTTAAGGTGCTGGATGAGAAACAACAAATACTTCATGTGATCAACCGCGACCTTCAGCATAAGATCGAGATCTATATCGGGCAGGAGATCGCATGCAAAGAAATTGAGAGCTGTTCTCTGGCTGTCTGCAGTTACCGCACGAAAAATGGTCCGAGCGGACGCATTGCAGTGCTGGGGCCGACGAGCATGGATTACGAGCGCGTTGTCTCCGCGCTCGGCTACATCACCGAACTCATCGGCGGTGACGATTAATTTCCTTCCCGGGAGCAAAATTCCAATCCAACATCCGGAGTTTGGGTCTGAACAAGGGTATTTGAATTATGAACGAAGAAATCAAAGAAGATAAGCCGAATATAGCATCTGAGAACTCGGCCGAGGATAAAGAGATCACTCTTAAAGAGTCGGAATTCAAGAAATTGACCGATGATGCCGCCGCCTTCAAGGATAAATATGTGCGCATCCTAGCTGAATTCGATAATGCCCGCAAGCGCAACGAACGCGAACGCGCGGAGTTGATCAAATATGCCCATGAAGAGGTCATCATCGAAAGCTTGGGGGTTTACGAAGATCTTGAACGTTCTTTGGAGGCGGTTAAGAAATTCTCGGCTGATGCGAATATCATCAAAGGCCTTGAATTGGTCGTCGGGAAAATGCGCGATCTTTTAAAGAAATACGATGTTAAGCCGGTGGATAGCGTTGGAAAGACATTTGATCCATCCTGCCATGAGGCGCTCATGCAGATCGAAAGCGCCGAACATGAGGACGGAGTGATCGTCGAAGAATTTCAAAAGGGTTATTTGCTTGGCGACAGAGTGGTAAGGACAGCTAAAGTTAAAGTTGCTAAAAATAACAAATAAGAAATGATTACACCGATCTTATGAAAGAAAGCCAGTAAAGATGACACAGATAAAATTACTGAGAAATTATTTCCAAAGTATCTTAGAAATATTCTTCAGTAAAATTCGAGTATCTGTGTAATCCTTACTGGTTACAACTCCTGATCGGTGTCATCACTATCAGAATATATTAATAGGAGGTAATCACATGGGACGAGTTATTGGTATTGATCTAGGAACATCAAATTCGGCTGCCGCTGTTATGGAAGGCGGACGGCCGGTCATTATTCCGTCGGCGGAAGGTGCCGGTGTCGCATCCGGCAAGGCGTTTCCGTCTTTCGTTGCGTTCACAAAGGACGGACAGCGTTTGGTCGGAGAACCGGCCCGCCGTCAGGCAGCGATCAACTCCGAGGGGACCATCTATGCGTCCAAACGCAAGATGGGCACCGATCACAAATTCAGTGTGTTCGGCAAAGACTACACGCCTCAGCAGATCGGCGCTTTTATCCTTCAGAAGATCAAAGCGGACGCGGAGAAATATTTAGGCGAGACCGTTGATGAAGCGGTCATCACCGTTCCGGCATATTTTAATGACAACCAGCGTCAGGCGACCCGCGACGCGGGCGAGATCGCGGGGCTCAAGGTTCAGCGCATCATTAACGAGCCCACAGCCGCGTGTCTGGCTTACGGACTGGATAAAGCCGGCAAAGAGCAGAAGATCATGGTCTTTGACTTGGGCGGCGGAACGCTCGACGTCACCATTCTTGAAATGGGATGGGATGCTGAACATAAAGCAGGGACCTTCGAAGTGTTGGCAACCAGCGGGGATAATCATCTCGGCGGTACCGACATGGACAATGTGCTTATTGAGCATATCATCAATGAATTCAAAAAAGAATCCGGCATTGACCTGAAGAATGACAAGATGGCGTTCCAGCGTCTGCGCGAGGCTGCGGAAAAAGCCAAGGTCGAACTTTCAAGCACAGTTTCGACGGACATCAACCTTCCTTATATTACGGCCGATGCCACGGGGCCCAAGCATTTGACGCTCACGATCGACCGCGCCAAATTGGAAAGTTTGGTCAGTCCCATTATCGACCGTTGCCGTGGACCGATCAACCAAGCTATTAAAGATGCCTCCGGCAAATTGGGCGAACAGGTCAAGATCGACAAGGTCATCATGGTGGGAGGTCCCACACGTATGCAGATCGTTCAGAAGTTCGTCGAGAAAGAAGTCGGACAGAAGATCGAGGGCGGAATTGACCCGATGGAATGCGTGGCATTAGGCGCCTCTGTTCAGGGTGCGATCATGCGAGGTGAGGCCAAGGAAGTTCTGCTTCTGGACGTCACCCCGCTTTCATTGGGAATAGAGACAATGGGCGGCATCTTCACAAAGTTGATCGAACGCAACACGACCATCCCGGCCAAAAAGAGCCAGGTTTTCTCGACGGCTGAAGACAACCAGCCCGCGGTCACTATCCGCGTACTGCAGGGCGAACGTCAGATGGCCAACGACAACACCGAACTTGGACGTTTCGACTTGGTCGGACTTCCTCCGGCGCCGCGCGGTATTCCGCAGATCGAGGTCACCTTCGACATTGATGCTGACGGTATTGTCCACGTGACCGCCAAAGACAAAGGCACGGGCAAGGAACAGAACATCAAGATCACCGCGCCCAAGAAACTGACGGACGAAGAGATCCAGAAAATGGTCAAGGAAGCCGAGAAGTTCGCTGAAGAAGATAAAAAGAAAAAAGAAGAGGTCGAGACGGTCAATCAGGCCAACGTCATTGTGTATCAGACGGAGAAAGCGCTTAAGGACTACGGCGACAAAGTCTCCGCAACGGATAAAGAGAATGTTGAGCGTGAATTAAATTCACTTAAGACCGCGATCAAAGATAAAAATCTGACCGCCATCAAGAATGCATCCGAAGCCTTACAAAAAGTCAGCCATAAGCTCGCTGAGGAAATGTATAAAGCGACCGCAGCCCAACAGGGCGCAGGCGCCGGAGCGGATATGGGCGGTGGCGCCCAGCAAGAAGGCGCTGATGAACAGTCCGGCAAGTCAAACAAGAATGACGGCGGCAAGGACGATGTCATCGACGCGGATTTTAAAGTGAAGGACTAACGAGGTGGTTCCGGATCCGAACGCAGACCCTGTCCGTGAATACGCTAAGATACGCACGCGTTTAATGTGGGCGTCTTTCGTGGGCGCGGCCATTGCGGTGTTATTGCACTTCGTATTCGGTAAAACCAAGTGGCAGCGTTCACCGTTGGTGGCTGTTGATGGCGTCTCCCCGCTGGTTTTTTCGTGGGTGGCTGTTGTCTTGTTAGCCGGTTTGATCGCCTATATTATTTTTTACTGGAGATGTCCCGCGTGCAGAAGCAAGTTTTTCTGGACTGTTCGGGCCAATCGATACCAATATACCTTTGATCTGAAGACCTGCCCGAAATGCCAGGTTTCTTTAAAGGAAGAGTAAGCGGGTGATATGAAAAAAGATTATTACGAGATCCTCGGTGTGGAGAAAAGCGCAAGCTTGGCGGATATTAAAAAGGCTTACCGCTCGCTCGCGCTTAAATTTCATCCGGACCGTGTCCCTGAAGCGGAGAAGAAGGTCGCTGAAGAGAGATTCAAAGAGATCTCAGAGGCGTACGGCGTTCTATCGGATGCCCAGAAGCGTCAGCTGTATGATCAGCATGGTCATGCCGGTATCGATCAGAACTATACGGCTGAGGACATCTTCCGCGGCGCTGATTTCAGCAGCATCTTTGAGGGCGGGGCAGGCGGCGTTAATCTAAACGACATCTTAAGCCAGATGTTCGGCGGAGGCGGTGATGCTTTTGGAGGCGGCCGTGGCAGCCGGCGCAGCCGCGGACGCGATATTCAATATGAAACAGAATTGACACTCGAAGAGGCCTTCACGGGTGTTAAAAAGACCATCAAAGTTCCCCGTCATGAACATTGCCAAACCTGCAACGGCAGCGGCGCCAAAAGCCCGAACGATCTTAAAACGTGCCCGACCTGTCATGGCCAGGGGCAGGTCGTTATGTCCAGCGGGTTTTTCCGCATGGCCCAAACATGTTCGGCCTGCCAGGGACGTGGAAAGATCATCAAGAATTACTGCCCTTCATGCTCTGGCCACGGTGTTGTGCGTGTGACCCGCAATATTGAGGTCAATATCCCTGCCGGGGTTGATAATGATTCCCAGCTGCGCGTGGTCGGCGAGGGAGAGGTCGGTCCGGCAGGTCCTGGCAATTTATATTTATTCATTAAAGTTTTGCCTCACGAGATTTTTAAGAGGAACGAACACGACCTGCATATGGACCTGCGGGTCAGCTTTGTCAAAGCGGCGTTGGGAGCGGAAGTTCCGGTGGCCACTCTCAACGGTTCGGTTTCCATGAAAATCCCCCCCGGCACACAGAGCGGGAAAGTGTTCCGTCTTAAAGGAAAAGGGATGCCTGATCCGCACAGCCATGGTTATGGCGACCTTTATGCCCGCGTCATGGTGGAGGTTCCCACTAAACTGACAGCCCAACAGAAGCATTTGTTGGAAGAATTTGCGCGTTTGAGCGGCAATGATACGGATGCTACAGAATCAATAAAAGATAAATTTAAGAAAGTATTCAAATAGTGTCCCAGCTCTCCAGTCCCCAGGATCCCAGTCAATATTATCTGGGACGCTGGGATTCTGGGGCACTGGGATTCCCGGAGGATACCAAAATGCCCACATATGAATACGAATGTTCTGCCTGCGGGCATGGGTTTGAAACCCTTCAATCCATGACCGAACCCAAGCTCACCAAATGCCCTAAATGCGGCAAAGCCAAACTCCAGCGCCTGATCGGTTCCGGTGCCGGAATGATCTTCAAAGGTTCCGGCTTTTATCAGACCGATTACAAGCGCAAATCCGAGCCTGCAGCAGCTGAAAAGCCGGCGGCTAAACCAGCCGGAGGCTGCGGATGCGCGGGCGGCGGCCATTCATGTAAGTCTTAAGACGGAAAAAAGGCTGTCTTTTTTTTGGGGCTTTTGTTAGAATGCCTTTTTTACCAGAGAGGAAACTCATTGAAATTCTTGAAATACTGGTTTCCAGTCGTTCTTTATTGTTGTATCATTTTTGGTGTTTCAGCAATTCCTTCCAGGGAATTGCCGCCTTCGGTCTTTCTTTCGGACAAGCTTATCCACATGCTTGAATATGGCGTGTTGGCGGCCTTATTTGCCCGCGCGATCAGGCATTCGAGTCAGAAGAAGTGGCCGTTGATGATCTGGGCGATATCTCTGTATTTTGTGTCTTTTTACGGGATCACGGACGAATTCCATCAGTCGTTTGTCACAGGCCGCTCTTCAGACCTGGTGGATTGGTCCGCCGATGTGACCGGTGGGGCCATCGGCGCGGCGGCTTACCTGATCTTAAGATCTAAAAAACATTCTTGAACGCGTTTTGAACGCTACGAGATCAACAGTGTGCGAGGTTAATGTCCATGGCAGCGATTAAAGCATTTCAGGCGGTTTATTATAATCCGGAAAAGATCAAAAATTTTGACGAAGTTGTTTGCCCTCCGTACGACGTCATTTCCAAAGAACAGCAGGACGAGTTTTATAAAGTCAGTCCGTATAATTTCATCCGTCTCGAACTTCCCAAAGAAACCCCCAAAGATACCGCTCGCGAAAACCGCTATACCCGCGCCCATAAAACGTTTGAAGACTGGCTCAATAAAGGTGTTTTGATCCAGGATGAAAAGCCGGCCATCTATTATTACAAGCAGGAATACAAGATCCGCGGTCAGAAACACAGCAGGCTCGGGTTCATTTCTTTAATGAAGCTGGGGGATGACTCCGGCACCAAGATCTATCCTCATGAGAACACCCACGCGGCCGCCAAGACCGACCGTCTGACGCTTTGGAGCTCGCTCAAGGCCGCGTTAAGCTGCATCTTCGTGTGTTTTTCCGACCGTCAGAAAAAAGTTGAGACCATTTTTGTCAAGGAAGTATCAACGACCAAACCCTTGATCGATGTGACCGACCATGACAAAGTGCGCCACATGCTTTGGCGCATGGATAATCCCGAACATATTGAATCGATCGCCAATGTGCTTGACGGCCAGCAGCTGTTCATTGCCGACGGCCATCACCGTTACGAAGTCGCCCAGGAATACCGCCGCATCCGCATGAAGGGCCGCGCGCGTTCAACCGGGAGCGAACCGTTCAATTATGTCATGACCTATTTTACGAACATGGATTCGCCGGACCTGCAGATCTTTCCCATGCACCGCATCGTCAAACAATTCCCGACACAGCTGGATTTACTTGCAGAATATTTCCGCATCGACAAGATCAAAAGTAAGGCGGATCTTCTGATCCTTCTGGCCAAGGCCGGACAGAACGAACATGCCTTCGGACTTTATGACAACACCGGCATTCGTCTTCTGCGTTTGAAAAGCAAGTCTCTGATCGACAAGCTCGTTCAGGGCGGGTCTAAAGAATACCGCAATCTGGACGCGTCCATTTTAAAGTCGTTGGTGTTTGACCGTGTTGGTGTCGCTTCCGAAGATATCCTTTACACCAAGGATATGGAACACGCGACCGCGATGGTGGATGAGCATCGTGCGGACGCCGCGTTCATTATGAATGCGGTCCAGATCAAACAGCTGCGTGCGATCGCCCTGACCGGCGAAAAGATGCCCCCGAAGACGACCTATTTCTATCCTAAAGTCCTTTCCGGCCTAACCATCCATAAAATGGGTTAAAGCGTATTGATGGCTTTAAAATGAAAAATACCAAAGCACAAATGACAGATCAAATGTTCAAATCTAAATTTCAAATGACAAAATCTATGGGAATTTGTCATTGCATTTGCCATTTGAATCTTGTCATTTGTCATTCATAAGGTATCCACGCACTTAACTATGGCTTTATTCGGAAAAAGCAACTACACCTTCGTTAAGGTGAAGCGCAAAGAGATCCCCGACGGGCTTTGGACAAAGTGCCCGGGCTGCGATAATCCCACCTACAGCAAAGAATTAAAGAACAACTTCAACGTCTGCATCAAATGCGGTTATCACATGTCTTTGACCGCCCTTGAGCGTGTCGCCGTCCTCATGGATGAAGGGACGTTCACCGAACACGACAAGGACATGACATCCGGCGATCCTTTGAAATTCTGCGGCCCCAAGACATATAAGGACAAACTTAAGGCCGACCAGGAATATACAGACCTGGCCGATGCGGTCATAACCGGTCACGGCAAAATCAACGGGTTCAAGTGCGCGGTTGCGGTCACAGATTCGCGCTTCATTATGGGTTCAATGGGATCGGTCGTGGGCGAGAAAGTCACCCGTACTGTTGAATATGCGACCAAACACGGGATCCCGGTAGTTATAATTTCCGGTTCCGGCGGCGGGGCGCGCATGTATGAAGGGGCGATCTCATTGATGCAGATGGCCAAAACATGCACCGCTCTCTCTCGGCATCATGAGGCGGGACTGCTCTATATTTCCGTTTTGACCAATCCGACGATGGGCGGCATCATGGCCTCCTTTGCCGGGATCGGCGATGTGATCATCGCCGAACCCAAGGCCTTGATCGGTTTTGCGGGGCCGCGCGTCGTCGAACAAACGATCCGCCAGAAATTGCCCGAGGGATTTCAACGATCCGAGTTTCTTTTAGCGCACGGATTGATCGACATGATCGTCAAGCGCCATGACATGAAAGACACGCTCAGTCAGATCATGGATTACACATCCGACAGCAAGTCAGAGCGAAGTACAAAAAACGGAGATTGATTTTCCTGATTCAGTATACCCGCAAGAATTCTCTAGTGGCTGCCCAAGCTCAACGCATTGATCTAATGGGCAGTATGAGTTGGAATAATTAACCAGGGCGGGACCAGTTTTCTAACGAGCAATCAAAACGGAGGTAAATAGGTAATGGCACAGCCAACC
>CAZLRE010000001.1:37928-43319 GCA_964561885.1 uncultured Planctomycetales bacterium
CAACCCCTGCGGCCGATCGGGTTCCGTTGTTCCAGAAATTCGTCTACGGCTTGGGTTCCATGGCTAATGACAGCCAGGCCGCCTGGATCGGACAGATGGCCGCGATCCTGATCCTTGGACTGGGCATCCCACCCTATATGGCGGGTCTGATCGGGTTCATTCCCCGTATTTTTGATGCCATGATTGATCCGATCATCGGTTATTGTTCGGACAATACGCGAACAAGATATGGCCGGCGCAGACCATTTATCTTTTTTGGGGCGATCTTTTCCGGGATTATCTATATGTTCATGTTCCGGCTTTTTCCCGAGAGCGGCCCGGTCTTCAACGGTTGGTATTTTCTGATCTTTCAGGTGCTCTTTTTCGCTGCGTTCACCTGTTATTCGATCCCCTGGATCGCCCTTGGATATGAGATGACGCCCGACTATCATGAGCGAACAGCTGTGCAGGGATGGAGCAGGGCCCTGGCGCAGATCGCGTGGCTGGTTTCGCCATGGTGCTGGGCGATCATGTACAACCAGAACTGGTTTTCCAACCCCGCAACAGGTGCGGCCGATCCTGTACTCGGCATACGAAACGTTTCTGTCATTATTGGATTGGTCTTGATCGCGGCGGGTGTGCTGCCGGCGATCTTCATCAAAGAACACTTCTCTGATCTGCCGAAACCGAAAAAGATCACCGGGGATTTTCTCAAGAATTTGGCATCCCATGACTCTAAATTCCTCTCAAAGCTTTTTGCTATCTGCAGCGTCCTTGCGGTTTTCTTTTCCTTTTATATACCCTGGAAGGATGTTCCTTTTAATTCCCTGGCTGCCAAAATTATCACGATCCTTTTGGGCGGTGTTTTGTTCTCGGGTTTTTATCTTTTGTGTTATGCCAACCCCGTCCTGAAGAAATTGTTCGATGATATCGCGCTGACCCTCAAGATCAAGGTGTTCGTCAAGATCTGCGCGACAACGTTTTTGATCTTCAACGGATTCATGCTTAGCTCGACCTTTATCCTCTGGGTCGTCTTCTTTTACCTTTTTAAGAACGCGCCGGACACAGGGCTGGCTTATTCCGCCGGAGGTAAGATGCTCGGCATCTACGGGACTTTCAGCGCGATCTGCACAGTTATTGTCATTCCCCAGATCGTCAAGCTCTCCAAGAAACTGGGGAAGCGCAACGCCTTTTATATTACCATTCCTTTGTCCATCATCGGTTATGCCATGAAGTGGCTTGCCTACAACCAGGTTCATCCTGCGGACAGCAAACTTTGGGAAATGCTCGGCGGTTCCGGTTTCATCAATTTTATGCAGGTCTGCGCATTTTTGGCCAAGGAACATTTCCTGCTGTTACTTTGTGCCCCGTTTATCGTCTTTGGTCTGGGATCGCTCTTTACGATTCTTCTGTCCATGCTGGGCGACATCTGCGATCTTGACGAACTAGAAACAGGAGAGCGCCGGGAAGGGATGTTCAGCGCTGTTTACTGGTGGATGGTCAAGTTGGGATTGGCCATCGCCGGGCTTCTCGGAGGGGCTATGCTCACTTGGACGGGTTTCAGTCAGGACCTGGGCATCGGTCAGGCTCCGACGACACTATTCTGGATGAGGATATTTGACGTCTGCATCCCGATCGTGACCTCGGTGATCGCTCTATTCATCATCGGAAAATTCGACCTGACCGAGGAAAAGGCTAACGATGTCAGGCGCAAGCTGGAGGCAAGGCGCGGTAAGAAATAACCTTGCCCTGGATGGGGATAGGGGATTTAAGGGGCGATACACCGGTCAGGTTTCGAGGTATCGCTTCTTCATACTAATGGTTTCTTGCACTTATACGTTTGTGGTAAAAGCCCCGCAATATTTTGAAGAAAAGCGGTCTCGATCGCGGGAACAGAGGAAACACTATGAGCAGACAGACGAATATCAAGGCTGGTGGTTCCAAGCCGATCATCATCTTTCCATACCTTGGGTATGAGAATAATAAGAAGTGCGAGTGGTATTTCTGGTGGACGGTTGAGGCGTGCAAGGAGATCGATCCCAAACCGATCGTTGTCCTGCCTCGGGATACCGTGATCAGGGGGGATGCCGTTTCGTTCATCAACGATGCACGCTACAAGACCCTGGATGTCCTGCAGACCTGGTCAGTGGATTCCTGTCAAACCTGGCTGGCCGGCTGGGGACATGTGTTAGATCATTATCCTGAAGCTGAGAGGATCGTGCAGATCCCCGGTGATATCGATTATGTCGACGAGGATGTTGAGTTCTATAATAATCTCAGGGCCTTTATCTGGATCACCAATACGGATATCTCCATCGGTGATTTCAGGACAGGCGATCAGTACAGCGCCAAGAGTCTGGTGGACACCTATGGGACCTACTCACTTTTAGCTAACTGGTTCCCGGAGATCTCCAAAAGCATCCGGTCCCTTCCTCTGAATCGTCCGAGATCCGAGTTTCTCAATATTAAAACAGCTGTTTTGCGCGAGCTGATCATCAATCATCGGAATTTTGCTTACGAACAGACCTTGAATTTTCTCATCAAGTGCTGGAATTATGATCAGGCAAAATGGCAATATCACATCTCCAATGCTTTTCTGGGGAGTTTGTCCGACAACAAATCTTTCCGTAATTACAGGGCATGTATCGATCAGATCGAGCGGACAGAGAGAATGCTCTCTTTATTGTGGAGGGAGATCCGGGAGCCCAGGAAGAAAGATACTGTCACCGACAAGCAATTCGAGGAAGAGTATACCGTATTTAGCAATGAATACGACAAACTCTATGCCAAGTCCAAAGGTATCATGGAGTCCGCCAGAACCACGCTCAGAGCTCTTCTGGGCGTTTAAATAAAATGGCCGTATCATGGTGATCAGAAGTTCGGGGCGCAAATTTTTAAGAATTTCTTCGCTTGGTTGAATTCATGGCAAGTATCAGGGTTGAAAATCTCAGCAAAGCGTATAAGGGCGGCACGGGCAATGCCGTTGACAACGTCAATCTGGAGATCAAAGACAAAGAATTTGTGGTCTTGGTGGGGCCTTCCGGTTGCGGCAAGTCCACAACTCTTCGGATGATCGCCGGCCTCGAGCAGGTCAAGCATGGAAAGATCTGGATCGGCGACAGGCTGGTCAATGATATTGCGGCCAAAGACCGGGACATTGCCATGGTCTTTCAGAATTACGCCCTTTATCCGCACATGACCGTCTTTGAGAATATGGCCTTTGGCCTGAAGCTGCGCAAATATCCCAAGGCTGAGATCGAAAAGCGCGTGCAGGAAGCCGCCGAGATACTTAATATCCAGCGTTATTTGAACCGCAGGCCGCATCAGCTATCAGGCGGCGAGATCCAGTGCGTGGCATTGGGCCGAGCCATTGTCCGTAAACCCAAGGTCTTTTTATTCGATGAACCCCTGTCCAATCTGGACGCCAAGATGCGCGTATTGATGCGCACCGAGATCCATAAGCTCCGCGCCCGGCTGCAGACCACGTTCGTTTATGTGACCCATGATCAGACCGAAGCCATGACCATGGGCGACCGTGTTGTGGTCATGAACAAAGGGAAAGTTCAGCAATGCGATAATCCCATGGATATGTATAACAAACCGGTCAATAAATTTGTCGCCGGGTTCATCGGTTCGCCCCCCATCAACCTGATGCAGGGGCGCATCATCACAAGGAACATGAAATATTATTTTGATGAAGGAAGCTTCCAGGTTAAACTTGTGGAAGAGATGTGCGGGGCCATGGCCCCATACGAAGGCAGAGAGGTCATCTTCGGGATCCGTTCCGAGGATATTTACGACAAACTTTTTGTCTCCGAGGCATCTCCGGACAATACTGTGCGTGCGACCTGTGAAGTGGTAGAGCCTTTGGGCTCCGAAGTCTACCTTTATCTGAGGTCAGGCAAACACAATTTTATCGCCCGTATAGGGGCGCACGACCGTCCTGAAGTCAACCGCGACATGGATTTTGTGTTTGATATGAGCAAGGTGCACTTCTTTGACCAACAAACCGAAGCGACAATCGTCTAAGCTTTTTCTCGCCGTCCTCGCCAGTTTTTTTATTCTTCTCGTCGGCCTCTTTATTTACGCGACCAACTATCAAAAGACATTCTTTATTTTCCTTGGTTCGGTCTCTTTGTTGAACATTTTCCTGTTGTGGTCCTTCCATCGGCGGCTGGTCCTAAAGCAATCCGAGATCAATATCCAGAAAGAAGAATACTTTGAAAAGGCGAACCTTCTTAAGGGCGAGCTCGACAAGGAATGGAAGGCGATCGAGTCGTTCCGCAAAAAGATCGTCAGCTATTCCCAGCTCAAAGACCTGACCGAAAAGTTGAGCCTGTCCTTGACGCTGACCGAGACGTCCCAGACCTTATCCAGCGAAGTGAATGATTTTTTCGGGCACAAGGACATCACGGTCATCCTTTATCTTTTTCATTCACAGACCGGCGAGCTCGGTATCTCTTCCTCTCAAAAAGGCCAGCTCCAGGTGAACATCAAATCCAAGAACGGCGACATCTTCGACCAGCATGTGGTCAAGACCCTGCAGCCGCTTCTTATTGAAGACACTAAAAGCGATTTTCGTTTCGACATGGAAAAAGACGGACACGATGACCTTCGTCCGATCAGGTCGCTGATCAGCGCGCCGCTTTTGATCGGCAAAAAGGCGCTCGGTATCTTGCGTGTGGATAGCCCCTTGGCTGAACATTTTGTACAGGAAGACTTAAGGTTGTTGCGCACGATCGCGGACTTGGCCAGTGTCGCCATTGAGAACGCCCAGCTTTATGAACATATCGAAGATCTGGCGATCCGCGACAGTTTGACCGGATTGTATTTACGCAGGCATATGCTTGAACGCTTGGAAGAAGAACTAAAGCGCGAGCTGCGCAGTCATCGCGATCTTTCTTTTTTGATGATCGATCTTGATAGTTTCAAGCGTTATAACGACGAGTTCGGCCATGTGGCCGGGGACATTGTCCTGAAAACGGTCGCCAGGGTCCTGCGGGATTTCTTTAACCAGCCGGGCGATCTCGTTTGCCGTTATGGGGGTGAGGAATTCTGCGTGATCCTGCCGGATAGGGCAAAAGAGAAAGCCGTGGAGCTGGCTGAAGAAGTAAGAGTGAAGATCGAGAATGAACGGATCGTTCTGCGCCGTCAAGAGACAGCGGTCACTGTATCCGTCGGGGTTTCCAGTTTTCCCAAAGACGCGCAGATGAAAGAAGAGCTGATCTATAAGGCGGACCATGCGCTGTATCGGGCGAAAGAAGAAGGACGCAACCGCGTATGTGCCACTTAAGCATTAAAGACGACAATCGAGGTTTCCGGATATGTTAACGACCATGATCATCATTGCTGGTGTTGTTGTGATCGCTGTCTTTTATCTGGCGAAGGTCGTTGTCATGCAGCAGGAACAAA
>CAZLRE010000002.1:0-35303 GCA_964561885.1 uncultured Planctomycetales bacterium
TACGGCGATCGCATTCGCCTGACGGGAAAACTGCACCGGCCGTTCAATGACGGATTTAAAGGACGCTTTTCCTATGAAGATTATCTCAAACGCCATGGCATCCATTGGGTTTTGAGCGTGAAGAAATCATCCGCGGTCGAAATTCTCGGCCGGGGGGAAGGATCTGCCGTTTCATCAGGACTCTTGAAGGTCCGACGGAGGCTTCAAGGCGTTTTGGATGAACATTTAACTGTCTTTGAGTCAGGCGTTGTTCAATCGCTGGTCTTGGGAGGGCGTTATTATATCCCGGAGCGCACACGCGAGCTTTTTGTCCAGACCGGGACCGCGCACATCCTGGCCATCAGCGGCATGAACGTGGGAGGCATGGCGTTCTTGATCTTTCTATTTCTCAACGTTCTGCGCCTGCCGCGCCGGGCTCAGATCACGCTCACTTGTCTGTTTCTCATCGTGTATTGTTTTCTCACGGGAGCCAATCCGTCGGTGGTGCGCGCCACCGTCATGGCGGTCGTCATGCTGGCCGGATTTTTATTTGAACGCCAGACGAACACGCTCAATTCCCTGGGGTTTGCAGCGGTCATCATTCTTTTATGTGATCCCATGTCCCTTTTTGATATCGGCTTTCAGCTGTCGTTCATGGGCGTGTTCGCCATTATCTATATGTACCCGAGGATCTTCAGCCTGTGCAATGGTTGCACCCGCAACAGCTTTGTGAACACGCTGCTTCAGGCGCTATGCTTGTCGCTTGCTGCCTGGATCGGGGTCCTGCCCCTGATCGCGTATTATTTTCAGATCATAACCCCGGTGAGCATTCTCGCGAATATCCCCATCATTCCGCTGGTTTCGGCGTTATTCATGCTGGGAGCGGGGCTTATCCTCGCCGGGCTTTTGTGCCCTCCTGCGGCGTTCCTTTTTGCCGCATGCATCAAGGCTGTTCTCTTCGCGCTGATGACGGTGATCGATCTGTTCAGTCAGTTTCCCTTCGGGTACATATATATTCCCGAGCTCGGACGATCGCCCGTTCTGGTTTATTACCTTGCCTGTGCCATCATCTTTTGGAAGATCCCGTTGCGTGCCGGCACGGACAGAGGGGATAAGAATCTTCATTTTCTGGGTTAATGGCTTGGGGGTGCCGCGGACGGATGGGGAAAGTCAAAAATAATAATTTGACAATGGATGTTCGGGATAGTAAGCTTGGCATGGTTGCATATGCAACTAAATCCTATGTCAGTCAATTATAAATTAGAAGATTCATTAGGATACATCATGGGCCGCGCCGCCAGAGGTTTGGGTGCGCGCCTGAACCGTAACTTTGCCGAAGCGGGTTATGATGTCACCTGCGAGCAATGGGGGGTCTTGACCAACCTGTGGCGCAAGAACGGCCAGAGCCAGCATGAGTTGACCGCCAACGCCTGCAAGGATAAGACCAGCGTGACCCGGCTTATCGACGGCCTGGAGAAGCGCAATCTGGTGGTCAGAACACCGGACAAAGTGGACCGCCGCCAGAAGCTGATCTATCTGACCAATCAGGGCAAGGAATTCCAGAGGAAACTTCTACATATCGTAGAGAAGACATTAAACGAGGCCCAGCAGAACATTCCCGCCAGGGACATGGACACCTGCAAGAAAGTATTATGCCGCGTTTACGAGAACTTAATAGACCATCATAATGGTTGATTATGCAACGAACAGATTTATTAAATCTTTTGAAATGCATGACGGACAAGCGGGGAGGCGTACGAACGATGAATAACCTTAGGAACATGTTGGGATTGATGCTCGGTCTTTTGGCGTTGTCATTGACCGGCTTTGGCTGCGACAATAAAAAAGGCGGCGACATGGCGGCCATGATGGCCAATATGTCGGTCAATGTGGTGGCGGTCGAGGCCAAAAAACAGCCTATTCAGGACAAGATCTCCTTAGTCGGCACCATGGCGGCCAATGAATCGGTCGAGATCAAAAGCGAGTTAGACGGCGCGGTCGAAGAGATCAATTTCGAGGAAGGGCAGGCCGTTGAGAAAGGACAGCTTCTCATCGCAATTGATAAGAGCAAGCTGGAGGCTTCGCTGGCCCAGGCCGAGGCTAATTTTAAATTAGCCCAAACCACAGCCAAACGTTATCAGTCGCTCATCGAATCGCAGGCCATTTCCAAACAGGAATTCGATCAGGCCCAGGCCAATCTGGAGGCGGCCAAGGCTTCCGCAGATCTGGTCAGAGCCCAGCTCAAAGAGGCCACGATCGAAGCCCCGTTTGCCGGTGTCATGGGCGAGCGGTTGATCAGCAACGGGCAATTCATCTCCATGGGAACAAGCCTCACGTATCTCATCAGCCAAAACCCGATGAAGGCCGAATTCAATATCCCCGAGAAATATCTCAGCCAATTAAAGGAAAAGCAGGCGATCGAGATCACCGTTGCCGCATATCCCAAAGAAGTTTTTAAGGGAGAGGTTTATTTTATCGACCCGCAGATCGATACATTGACGCGCACCGCGCTCATTAAGGCGCTTGTGCCGAACGCCGACGGTAAATTGCGCGTGGGCATGTTCGCGAACCTGGACTTGATCGTTAATGTGCGCGAGGACGCGGTCGTCATCCCCGAAACTGCGCTCATCGCGCGGGGGGAGACGGTTTCCGTATTTGTGATCGATGCTGAAAGCAAAGCCCAGCCCCGTACTGTTGAAGTGGGTATACGCATGGCCGGTTTTGTTGAGATCACCTCAGGGCTCAAGCCCGGTGAGAAAGTCATTGTGGAAGGATTCCAAAAGATCGGACCGGGCAGCAAAGTTGCGCCGAAAGACCCGGATCAACCGCAGGCTCCTGCCCAGGAAGCGACTGAGAAGAAATAAACGGTATGAAACTTTCTGAAATTAGTATCAGCCGGCCGGTTTTAGCCACGATGATGAGCTTGGGGCTTGTTTTGTTCGGCATCATCGGTTTAAACCGCCTTCCGGTGCGCGAACTCCCCGACATCGACCCGCCCATCGTCAACGTCACCACCGTTTATCAGGGCGCCAGCGCCGCCGTTGTTGAGACCCAGGTCACCGAACCGATTGAAGAGACCTTGACCAGTGTTGAGGGCATCCGTACATTAACGAGCGAAAGCCGTGAACAGGTCAGCTCCATCACGGTTGAGTTCGACCTTTCCCGTCCCATTGAAGTAGCGGCCCAGGACGTACGCGACCGTGTGGCGCGCGTGCGCGGCCGTCTGCCGGAGAATATTGAAGAGCCCATCATTGCCAAACAAGAAGCCGGCGCTCAGCCCATCATCTGGATCGCGCTCTACAGCGACCGTTTCACGACCCTTGAATTAAGCACGCTTGCCGAAAATGTTTTTAAGGACCGTTTGCAGACGGTCAATGGTGTCAGTTCTGTCCTTCTGGGTGGAGAGAAACGTTTTGCCATCCGCTTGTGGCTCGATTCGCAAAAAATGGCCGCCCGCGGGGTCACCGTTCTCGACGTGGAGAGCGCGCTTCGGGAACAGAACGTGGAACTTCCCAGCGGACTGGTGGAAAGTTTTCAGCGGTCGCTGTCCATTCAGACCCGCGGTGAGCTCAAGACACCGGAAGAATATAATGATCTTGTTGTGAAGCGCGACGGTGCCACATTTATCCGATTAAGCGACATCGGCCGCGCCTCCGTTGGTGTGGAGGACGAACGGTCGGTGGCGCGCTTTAATTCCAAGCCGTGCGTCGGTATCGGCGTTGTCCGCCAGTCGAAGGCGAACGCCATCGATGTGGCCAAACGTGTGAAAGAGGAGCTCGAACGCATCAAGCCGAGCCTTCCCGTTGGCGTTGAAACAGCCATTCCCTATGACGAATCCGTTTACGTTGAGAAAGCCATCCACGAAGTTTGGGAGACGCTCGGTCTTGCCTTTGTTCTGGTTATCCTCACGATCTTCGTGTTTTTGCACAATGCCCGCTCGACGATCATCCCCGCTCTTTCGATCCCGGTGTCCATCATCGCCACTTTCGGCCTTCTCTATATGATGGGTTACACGATCAATATCGTCACCATGCTGGCCTTTGTTCTGGCGATCGGGCTGGTCGTTGATGACTCGATCATCGTTCTGGAAAACATTTACCGCCACGTCGAAGAGGGCATGAAGCCTTTGGACGCTGCTTATAAAGGAATGTCGGAGATCGGTTTCGCTGTTATTGCAACCACGATCGCGTTAGTCGCGGTCTTTTTCCCAATGGCCTTTCAGACAAGCGTCACCGGGCGCCTGTTCGTTGAATTCGCCTTCGCGCTGTGTTTCTCCGTTATCATTTCGTCGTTCGTGGCGCTTACGCTTGCGCCGGTTGCCAGCGCCAAGTTCCTGAAACCATACGATCCCAATGAAAAGTTAGGCATTTTGGGCGTGTTCGAAAAGTGGTTAACACAAACGACCAAGCGATATGAGAGATCTCTGGCATGGACGCTCAAGCATCCGTTTCGCATTCTGGCTGTGAGCGCGGTGTCGGTGGCCCTGTCGATCTTCTTTTTCACCCAGCTTGACCAGGAATTCTTACCGACGGAAGATAAGGGTCAGCTGTTGTGTATCGCTATTTCTCCGGAAGGCTCGACCAGCGAATACACGGATCGCATGGTGAGCAAGATGGAAGGCATCATCAGCTCCGCGCCCGAGGTCGAAGGTTATTTCTCGGCGGTGGCGCTCGCCTTCGGTTCTCCGGGGAAACCTTCGGAAGGATTGGCCTTCGTGCGCCTTAAGGAAAAGCGCGAGCGCCATATCCGCGACATTGTCGGCGGACCCACCGGTTTCGGCGCGCGTTTCTTCGGCGAGGTGGAAGGCGCATTCGTTATTCCCATCATTCCGTCCGCGATCGGCGGCGGTTTTAACCAGCCGTTCCAGCTCGTCATACAGGGACAGAACCTGGATGTGTTAAACAAATACACCGAGCAGCTCAGCAATAAACTGCGGGAACTCGGATTTTTAATGAACGTGCGTTCCAATTTTGAGATCAACAAGCCTGAACTGCGGGTGAATATCGACCGCAACCGCGCGGCCGCGCTCGGGGTCACCGTTGAGGACATTTCCAAAACCCTGCAGATCATGTTCGGCGGTCTGGACCTTTCCAACGTGAATATCGCGGGCAAGGAATATGATGTCATCGTGCAATTGGAACGCGCTTCGCGCCTGACCCCATCGGATTTGGACAAGCTTTATATCCGCGGCGCTCAAGGCGAGCTGGTCCAGTTGAGCAGTGTTGTTCATCATGAAGCCTCAGCAGGTCCGAGCGCCATCAACCATCACAACCGTTACCGCTCTGCCACGATCGAAGCGACACCTGTGGGCGTTCCGTTGGGCAACGTCATCGATCAGGTGGAAGCCATACTTAAGGCTGATATGCCCGACGGGTTCCGTTATGAGTGGGCCGGTGAAGCGCGCGACCTTAAAGAATCCAGCGCCCAGATCTATTTCGTCATGTTTTTGGCCGTCATCATTATTTATATGGTCTTGGCGGCGCAATTCGAAAGTTTCGTGCATCCTTTGACCGTTATGTTCACGCTTCCGCTGGCCGCCTTCGGCGCCTTCGGCGCGTTATGGATATTAAACTGGGTCGATAAAGGCTCGATGATACTTTCGTTCTTGCCGCCGGGGTGGTATTCCAATCTTTTGCCGCGCATTCCGTCGATGGGCATCAATCTGTACAGCCAGATCGGGATGGTGCTTTTGTTCGGTCTGGTCACGAAAAACGGCATTTTGCTCGTTGACTTTGCTAATCAGCAGATGGCCAAAGGAAAGACTGCGTCCGAGGCTATGCTTGCCGCCGGTGTGATCCGTTTGCGTCCCATTTTGATGACGGCGTGTGCTACGATCGCGGGCATTCTGCCTATCGCCATCGGATTCGGAGCCGGCGCCGAAAGCCGCCGTCCGCTGGGCGTTGCCGCCGTCGGGGGGATGTTAACCAGCACGTTTCTGACGCTCTTTGTCATTCCCGTGGTCTATGTGCTCTTCAGCCGTCTGCAGAAAACAAAAGTTAATCCGCAGGCGGTGAAGAATATTTTAGTTGTCGTTGGACTTTCCTTTACTTTGGGCGGTTGTGCCATTGTCGGACCGAATTATAAACGGCCTGAAGATGTGACGCCTTCGCAGTGGAAATATACAATTGAACAGAAGAATAAAGTGGAATCTCCGGCGGATTCCGCGTGGTGGACGGTCTTCAATGACCCCGTGCTCAACGATCTGCAGACCAAGGCGCTTTCCAATAATCATGATCTTAAGAGCGCGGTTGCCGCCATCGACAAAGCACGCGCGCTCGCGCGTATCGAGGAGTCCAAACTACTTCCGGATGTGGATCTTAATCCGTCCGCGACCCGTTCGCGCACCACCAAGAACGCCACAAGTTCCTCGTCGGCATTCCAGGGCCAGAGTTTGACGTCCAACCGTTATTATGTTCCGCTGGACCTTAGTTATGAGATCGACATCTGGGGCAAGGTCAGGCGCGCTTTCGAAGCCGGGCATGCCGAGGCCCAGGCCAGCGAAGAGGCCTACCGCACCGTCCTGTTAACGTTGACCGCGGATGTGGCCCAGAATTATTTTTTGCTGCGTGAACTGGATGCCGAGGTCGAAACTTTCAAACAGACGATCGAACTAAGGCAAAGGGCGGTCGATGTTGTCGAAGACCGTGTCAAAGGCGGGGTATCAAGCGAGCTCGATCTTTCGCGAGCCACGACCGAATTGGCCCAGGCCAAGGCAGATATGATCGATGTCCGCCGCCGCCGGGGAGAAGTGGAAAACACGCTGGCGCTGCTGTGCGGGATCGTAGCCTCTGATTTTAAAATTGAGCCCGAACCATTTAAGGTGAACGTGGTGGATGTTCCGGCGGGTTTGCCTTCTGAACTTCTCAAACGCCGTCCGGACATAGCCGAGGCCGAACGTTTGATGGCCGCGGCCAATGCCAAGATCGGGGTCGCCCAGGCTGACATGTTCCCGTCGGTGAGCTTAAATGCGACCGCCGGACTGGAAAGCGCGGATCTGGATAATCTTCTGGAATGGGAAAGCCGCGTTGGCTCGATCGGCCCATCAGTCAATATTCCCTTATTTAAAGGCGGACGCAACAAGGCCAAGATCAGGGCCGCGCGCGCTGATTATGCCATGGCGGTCGCCAAATATCATCAGCAGGTCCTTAAAGCTTTTCAGGAAACCGAAACCGCGCTGAATAACGTGCGCCTGCGCCGCGAACAGACCGAGGCCCAGGAGAAGCTCCTGAAAGCAACATCCACGTCATCGAAACTCTCCATCACCCGTTACCGTCAGGGATTGGTCACCTTTCTGGAAGTCGTCGATGCTGAACGCACGCGTCTTCAGGCCGAGCTGGAAGCAAGCCAGGTCAAGACCGAGCAGATGATCGCCACCATTCATCTGATCAAAGCGCTAGGCGGTTCGTGGGAATAGGTCTGATGATCCGCAAGTGAAATTCTCGACACTTCAATAAAATTACTGGTCAAGACGACCGAGTCCATTTAAAATCCCTTTGAATTTAGAGAAAGATGTTCACACCGGATCCTGTGTTCTGGCGTTCTCTGAAATTTTTTAACCAAAACAATTAAGGACTTTTATGAAAAAGAAATCAGCCAAAACAAATGATATTAACGAATTAATGTCCCAGATCCAAGAACAGCTGGCGGTGCTGGACCGCAAGCTGGATGCGTTTATGACGAAGTCGCTCAAGGAATTGGCCGAGGCCTTGGCAGCGTCCAAACCCGCGCATGTGGTGCATGTTCCTGCTCCGGTAAGTACTGGCCCGCGTCCCAATGATCAGCGCCCGGCGCGTCAGATGTACGCGGTCGTGTGTTTTGATTGCGGCAAGGACACCGAGATCCCGTTTAAACCCAGCGGGGACCGTCCGGTTTATTGCAAAGAATGTTTTTCCAAACGCAGGTCAGGGCAGGGGCCGAAGCCCAATACCTCACCCAGCATTCAGCCTAAAGAATCCGCGCCAACGGAACTGACGTCTGCCACGCCGAAGAAGAAGGGCGTTGCCAAGAAGACGGTGGTAAAGAAAAAAGTCGTTGCTAAGAAAAGTGCAAAGAGAAAATAATGGGCATCGAAGGCGCATCAGTGGTTCGGTTTTCTGAAACCGAACACACTCGCCTTCGATGTTGACCCTGCTTCGCAGGTCAAAAAATAGCGATCATCAAGCGCGGGTCAAGTGTTAGGTCTAGATATGACGTTATAACGTCTTGACGCTATGACGTTATAGTGCTATATTAGGTTCAGAAGGAGATATTGCATGATCAAACCTACCAAGCGAGCGACTGTGTATTTAGAGCCCGATCTTCACCGGATTCTTAAGATCAAGGCTAGTGAAACGTCCCGGTCCGTATCTGATCTGGTCAACGAGGCGGTCCGTCATGAGTTGCTGGAAGACCAAAAAGATCTTGAAACTTTTCAAGTCCGCCGAAAAGAACCCACTGTGACCTATGAACAGCTTTTAACGGAACTCAAGCGGGATGGCAAAATATAAGATCGAGATCAAGAAATCTGCAGTCCAAGAGATCAAGAAACTCCCCAGCCGTGAACTAAAAAACATTTTAGCTAAAATTGATTCTTTGGCCGACAGTCCAAGAGGGCCTGATACAGTCAAGCTTTCCGCAGAGGAGAAATATCGGGTACGGGTGGGAGACTACAGGATCCTTTATATGATCGAAGATGCTGTGCTGACCGTCTATGTCGTTAAAGTCGGTCATCGCAAGGATGTTTATAAGAAGAAATAACGGCATCGTCTTTCTGATCTGCAGGAGAATTGAATTGAAAACCCGAAAAGATTTATGCCCCTGGATCATCGAAGCCTTGGGCCCGCTGGGCGGGTCGGCGAGGATCGACAAGATCAAAGAATACATCTGGACCCATCACGCCGATGAGATCAGAGACAGCGGGAACTTGCATTTCACTTGGAACGAGGACATCCTCTGGGCTGCCACACAGCTGCGGTCCAAGGGCGTGCTTAAGAAATCCAGCGATACGCCCAAGAGTGTCTGGGCATTGGTATAATTAATCGGAGACCGCATATGTGGAATGTTATTTTTTCAATAGTCATGATCTGCTCACTGGCCATTCCCGCGTTCGCGGCGGATGAGAAACCCGCACAGCC
This sequence comes from uncultured Planctomycetales bacterium, assembly GCA_964561885.1. Lineage (GTDB taxonomy): Bacteria > Omnitrophota > Gorgyraeia > Zapsychrales > Fredricksoniimonadaceae > JAGNTT01. The sequence continues at coordinate 9,093 of CAZLRE010000002.1, forward strand.
GCGGTTTCCCGTCGAGCATTTAAATGAGGGCGGTTATACGATTTTTATGCGTCACACCAAGCGCGATGATGTGCCCTCCCAGGCCAAATTAAATGAGATTGACCGCACGTCAAGCTGTGAGCCCGGCGGGTCTTTGAACAGCGAGGGAGAGGCCGAGTCACGCGTCATCGCCCAGGCTATCAAATCACTCGCAATACCCGCAGGTGAAGTGCTGGCAAGCCCCACCTGCCGCACCAAACAGATGGCGCGCATCATCTTCGGCGATGATTTCAAGATCGAAAATGTTCTGGCCCCGGATTCGGTGCGGGATGCCTCGCAGAGCGCCGAAGATGCCGCAGCCTTAAAAGCGCTGCTGACCAGGCCCGTGCCTGCGGGCACCAACCGTTTTTTGATCTCGCACGGCAAATTGATGACCGCCAAAACCGTAGGCATGGATGTTCCTCTGGAACAAAGCCAGGCCGCGGTGTTCCGCTCGGATGCCCAGGGCGGGTTTGAATTTTTGGGCATCATCAAGCCGGAGGAGTGGGGGAATAATTAGAACTTATTTCATAAATAGCGTACATATGTCATTCCCGCCCGCCGAAGGCAGAGCGGGAATCCACCTTCGTCTGGATATTCGCTTTCGAGGGTATGATAAAATGCAAGACAGCATTTATGAGATGAGTTCTAATTGGACATCGAAATCAAAACGGTGGCTCGGTTTCCTAAAACCGAGCTCACCAGCTTTCGATGTTGACCCCGCTTCGCGGGTCAAATTGACAAAAAATTTTAACTGTGATAGAGTGACCGCAATATTCTCATCCTATTAACATATCTATCTTTATTAATTTAAATGCGTTTGATCCCACTGAAAATCTTCTCTGTCGCCCTTACCGGGTTTCTTTTAGTTGTTCCTGCCACGTCACACGCCTTCTGGATCTGGACTCCTGAGACCAATAAATGGATCAACCCCAAATACTCTGTGAAAGACACACCCATGGAGCAATTGGAGGTTGCCAACCAGCTTTTTGAACAGAAGAATTATGCCGCGGCCATCAAGGAATTCAACAAGCTGGTCAAGCATTATCCCCGTTCACGTGAAGCGGCAGATGCCCAATATTATATCGGCCGCTCGCAGGAAGAGATGGGTAATGTTAGCGAGGCCTTTAAGGCTTATCAGGTGGTCATCGACAAATATCCTTTTTCCGAACGCGCCGCCGAGATCGTGGACAACCAGTTTGATATGGCGGTCGATCTCATGGAAGGCAAGTACGGCTCAAGCAAGTGGGCTAAACTTGTGACCGGCGGCGATTATCAGGTCATTGAAATTTTCAGACAGGTCATCAAGAACGCGCCCTACGGCAAACACGCCGGGGAAGCGCAGTACAAGATCGGGCTGTATCTTAAAGAAAAGAAACTTTATCAGGAAGCCCGCGATGAGTTCGAGAAAACCATCAACGATTATCCCAACACCGAATGGGCCAAGGCGGCCAAATATCAGATCGCGCTGACGGATTCCATGCGCGGCACCGACATCCAGCGCGACCAGCAGACCACCACGACCGCGGTCAGCGAATTCAAGGAATTCATCGAGCAGCATCCGGACACGGAACTCTCCGAAAAGGCCAAAGAGCATGTGGCCGCGCTGCGCAACAAGGAAGCGGAGAACAATTTTCTCATCGCCCAGTTCTATGCCAAGCAGAAAAATTACAAGGCGGCCAAGGTGTATTTCAACACGATCATCAATGACTATGAAGACACCGCCTGGGCCAAGAAGGCTTTAGAAAAACTCCAGGAATTGGGGAAGAAAGAATGAGAATGCTCGCCGGTTTGAAAATGCTGGTCATCGGTTTACTTCTTGCCGCAGGGTGCGGATATTCAACCGGGTCTTTGCTGCCAAGTAAATTCCGGACCATCAGTGTCGAGCCTTTTAAAAATAAAGTTTCTTACGCGCAAAGCCGTTCGAGCACCTATATTCCGTTGCTTGAAGTCAAGGCGCGCGATGCCATCGCCAGCCGGTTCTTGTTCGACGGCCATCTGCGCATCGGGGATCCCGACACCGCTGATCTAATTCTGCGCGGCGAGCTGATCGGTCTTGAGCGCCAGGAACTGCGCCTGACCGACAATGAGGATGTGCAGGAATTCCGCGTGAACATCATCGTTGATCTGACGCTTTGGGATCCGGTCGAGCAAAAAGTAGTCTGGCATGAACCCAGCTTCGCGGGTGAGGCCACCTATTTTGTTTCCGGTCCGCTCGCCAAATCGGAAAGCGCCGCGGTTGCCGAGGCATTGGACGATCTGGCCCGCAGGGCGGTTGAACGCACCCTGGAAGATTGGTAGTTTCAGGTGCCCCAGCACCCAGTCTCCAGAGACCCAGTAAAATCCTGGGACGCTGGAGAATCGGGGCACTGGGGTTCTTCCCAACAAGGACCCCATGGCTTATCTCCTAGTCGGTCACAATCCCCAGAAGAAAGACGAGAAATTAAACGGCCTTAAGGACAAATTCTTTAAAGACCCGTCTGCCGCTGCCTTCGATTACGAAACCCTTTCCGCCCATAAACTCGATTCTGATGATCTTAAAAAATCGCTGTTGAGCCTGCCGCATGTGGCCTCTGTGCGTATGGTCGTCATCCGTCAATGCGAACGGTTGAACGAACACAATCGTGAATTGGTTCTCGAAGTCCTTCAGGAAAAGCCCAAAACCCTTGAACTCGTGCTTGATTTTGAAGAGGTTGACCAGAAGTCAGCTTTTTTTTCGAAGTTAAAACCATTGACCCAGATCCTCAGCATTGAAACGGAAAAGACCGCCAATGTTTTTGACATGACGCGTTTGATCTCGGCGCGTGATACGGTGGGCGCCATCAAGATGCTGCATCAGCTCATGGAAAATAACGCGCATCCGCTGCAGATCATGGGCGGGCTGGTGTGGTATTGGGGCAAGGAGCGGGAGCGTCTGGACGCGCGGCGTTTTGTGCAGGGGCTCATGGTCCTTGAAGAAGGGGACCTGAACATCAAACGCAGTAAATTAAACCCCGAACACGCGGTTGAAAAAGTGGTCGTTGAGTTAGCGCTGCTGCAGGGAGCTTGATAAGAGGGAAGATAGAAGAGGGAGGAGAGAAGATAAGAAGGTTTAAAGAAGGAAGCGAGATGATTTTGACAGTCTTTGAAAGAAATGTTTTTGTTTTTTCTTCCTTCTTCTATCTTCTCTCTTCCTTCTTTGACCAGAGCTATTTCGCTGCGGCAACTAACTTAGCGAAGCGGGCTTTGCGGCGGGCAGCGGTCTTTTTGTGCAGAACATTGCGTTTGGCCGCTTTATCAAGCTTCTTATAAACGTTCTTCAAAAGTTCAGCAGCATTTTCTTTCTTGGTCTCGACCGTCTGGGTAAACAGCTTAAGGGTCTTTTTGAGATCGGTCTTGATGTCCAGATTTTGCATGTGTCTGGTGCGGTTTTTTCTTAATTCCTTGATCGCGGTGCGTCGTTGTGGCACGGTAAGTCTCCTTTTTGGTCAATGTCCTAAGGCCCTTTTGGGTCTCAAATAGGCGCTCAATATAGCAAAGAGCCTTTGGCATGTCAAATACTAAATCCGGCACAGCTTCATCCAAAAAGACCATTCTCAAGTCCACATCCATCCTATCAGCCGGGACGTTTCTCTCTCGTGTTCTAGGGTTTATCCGCGACATGATCTTCGCCAACATGCTGGGTACGGCCGCCATGGCCGATGCCTTTTTTGTGGCTTTTCGTATCCCCAACCTTCTGCGCGACTTGGTGGGTGAGGGGGCGACCAACTCCGCTCTGATCCCGGTCCTTTCCCGTTATGTTGAACAAAATGACAACAAGAAGACCGTTTCTTTCTTAAGCGCGGTGGTGGTGTGGGCTCTGTTGGTCCTGGGAGGTTTGACGGTTTTGGGGATCATATTCGCTCCTGCGGTTGTCGGGGCCATTGCCCCGGGATTTTCCGCGGACCCGGTCAAATTTAAGACCACGGTTGAGCTGACGCGCATCATGTTCCCGTATCTGATCTTTATCGGACTGACCGCCTATTCCATGGGTGTTTTGTATACCTATGGTTCGTTCACGGCTCCGGCCTTCAGCTCCTGTTTTCTCAATGTTGTCCTGATCCTGACCACCATCATGGCTGCGCAGTATATGGATAATGCGGTTTATATTCTGGCGGCAGGCGTTCTGTTGGGCGGTATCGCCCAACTGGTCTATCAATGGATCCCGCTGCGAAAGTTGGACCTGCGTTTTGAAATGCCCAAAACGCTGCGGCACGAAGGGGCGGCCAGGATGGGCAGGCTTTTGATGCCTCGGCTTTGGGGAAGCGCGGTGTATCAGTCCAATGTGTTCATCGATACCTTTTGCGCATCGTTGTCGGCCATTGTCGGCGCGGGCGGTATTTCCGCGATCTATTATTCGAACCGCATCGTTCAGTTCCCGCTGGGGATCTTTGGTGTTGCGCTCGCCTCGGCATCTCTGCCTGCGCTTTCCGGATACGCGGCCCGCAATGATATGGCCGGGCTGCGTTCCACGCTTTTGTTTTCACTCAAGAACATCCTCTTTATGCTATTACCGGCGAGCGTGACGGCGATGGTGCTTGCGGTGCCTATTGTGCGGGTCGTTTTTGAACGCGGAGCGTTCGATCCCTATTCAACCGCGATCACATCCGGCGCTCTGGAATACTACGCGATCGGCCTGACAGCTTTCGGAGGCATGAAGGTGATCGTTTCGGCATTTTATGCACTGGGTGACACGCGCACGCCGGTCAAGATCGCCGCGCTCGGGCTTGTCATCAATCTGGTTTTGAATTTTGCGCTCATGTATCCTTTGAAAGTCAGCGGGATCGCGCTGGCCAGCAGCATTTCCGGAATTGTGAATTTCTCGATCCTTTTTTATCTTTTGCACAAAAGGATAGGCGGGTTAACCAAGGAGATCGGTGAGCTTTTATGGAAAATGAGCGTGCCGTTACTGGTCATGGCTGTCGTGCTGCTTAAAAGTTTTAACTTGATTTCTTTTGAGAACGCCTGGCTGAAGATCGTGCTCGTCATGATCATAGGTGTGTTGAGCTTTTTGGCAGCGGCGCTGGTTTTCAAGATCGAGCCGGCGGTGGCTTGCGTGCGCTGGTTAAGTAACAAATTCAAGAACGGAAATACATAACATAAGACGTCATTGCGAGCCCCGCCAAGCGGGGCGAAGCAATCTTATACGCGAGTAAGATTGCTTCGCTCAACACATTTGTTGACGCGGGTTTCGCTCGCAACGACGTATATTCCGATTTTTTATCATGATTAGTCTCCAACAAACCCTCCAGTCCCTGCCGACCACCAGCGGCGTTTACCTGATGAAGGACAAAGACGGCGCCATCATCTACGTCGGAAAGGCCATTTCTCTGCGCAAGCGCGTGCAGTCGTATTTCCGCAAAGACACCGGCAGCTATAAAACAGACCTTCTGGTCTCCGCGATCGATTCCATTGAGCATATCAACACTTCCAGCGAGGCCGAGGCGCTTATCCTGGAGGCGTCGCTTGTTAAAAAATATCAGCCGAAATACAACATCGAGCTTAAAGACAGCAAGACCTATCCGCATATTCAGATCACCAAAGAGGAATTTCCGCTTATCTCCGTCGTGCGTCTGAATTCTCAAAAGGCAAAGAAGGTGAAGGCCGACTATTACGGGCCGTATACGAGCCCTGCGCTCATCCGTGAGGCACTGATCATTATCCGCAAGATTTTTCATTCCCGCAGCTGTGAACACCTGCCGAATAAAGCATGTTTGGACTTTCATATCGGGCTGTGCGATGCGCCGTGCATCGGCAACGTGAGTTCGGAGGATTACCGCAAGAATATCCGTCGTGTCCAATACATTTTGGAAGGCAGGAAAGATGAACTCCTGAAGAGTTTGCACGAAGACATGGAGACTTTGGCCCGTGATAAAAATTATGAACAGGCGGCCAAGGTGCGCGATCAGATCCGCGCGATCGGGGCCTTGTATTCTTCCACCATGGATGTGAATTATTTTAAAGAGGCCGAACAGCTGGAGCGCGCGCTCAATTTGAAACGCGCGCCGTCCAGGATCGAGTGCTTCGACATCTCGAATATCATGGGCAATCAGGCGGTGGGGTCGATGGTGTCGTTTTTGAACGGCCGGCCGGATAAATCCAATTACCGGCGTTTTAAGATCAAAATGGTCGAAGGCATTGATGATTTTAAAATGATGGCCGAGGTTGTGCGCCGGCGCTACACGCGGCTTAAGAATGAACAAGCCATTTTTCCGGATCTTATCATTGTCGACGGCGGCAAAGGACAGCTGTCCGCCGCCGCAGAGGAACTCAAGAAGCTGGAAGTGGTGATCCCGCTTATCTCGCTTGCCAAGCGCGAGGAAGAGGTGTTCGTTCCGGGACGGCGCAATTCTATCATTCTTGCCAAAGATTCGCTGGGATTGCGTTTGCTTCAGCGCATCCGCGATGAGGCCCACCGTTTCGCGGTTTCTTATCACCGGTTGTTAAGAGGAAAGAAAGCCTTTGAATAAGAAATTATCTCACCCTTTCTGGAAACAAAAACTTCCCTCTATAGCGTTTAAAGAGGAATTAAAAAAGGGAACAGGTAGCGCTCTTTTAATTATGCGCCAACATCCGGCATCGTCTTTTGCAAAAGATATTTATAGGGCGTGTCATAATAATCCCGATTACGATCCTCAATGTTCCGGGAGTCGAGCGCAGTATCTATTTGAATTGATAGAGATGCTTAAGAATAAGGAAGCATTTAAGGCTAAATTAATTAAGAAATTTAATGATTCCAGGGAAGATTCTCTTAGCTGGCAGCAATTATTTGATTTGATGAAATTGTTTGCGCAAAATGGAAATAAGTTCGCTAAAAAGGCTGTTTATAGAAAATTTCAATATTTTACTGCTCGGGGTGAAAATTATCTTGGGGATAGTGAAATAGTTGATTTGGATGGTCTTCAAGGTCTCTTATTCGTTGCAAACGAAAAAGGAAAATGGTTCTCGGCACATCCGGAAGACCGGGACCATGATTGTTTTATTACCAGCGTGCAGGAGAAATTTCCTAACATTGATGTTTGGAAGCTTCTTTGTACACAAGCAAGGAGCAACAAATATATCAAATCTTATGTTGATGTGATTAAAAAGTATCGGTTAAGACAAGTAAAGAGACAAGAACGATTATCTTATGAAGCTATAACGGATTTAATAAGGAAGAATAAAGGCGTATCTATTGTGAGCTGGGCTAGAACAGCAAAACGAAAGGATTTGATTCGCGTTGCCAATGATTTGATTTCAGAAAAGGATGAAAAATTGATTCGGCTACGTTTGAGAGCATTTATTGAAACGAAATTCCCTTTGAATTATCAGCTTTTGTTTCAATTTCTGAGTTCAAAAGATAAGAGAACTCAATCGTTAGCATTGCAGACATTAAGTCTTTTTAAAAGTGAAGAGTTAAGGAATTTGGCTTTAAAGAATTTACCAAAAGGGAATTTCTTAAGTGAATATTTAGGAATTTTAGCCAGAAATTATCAATCCAAGGATGCTGTATTGATAGAAAAAATAATCTTGTCTACTAATAATGATGTTGAACTTCATGCAATGGGTGGTTCTAGCATTAAAGAATTGTACTTAACTAATAACCCTACGAAAAAAGGCATAAAAAAGGTGTTGTTGGATTTTTATGAGCGTGGATATTGTGCTCTTTGCCGTAAGGAATTAATTGAAATCATGCTTCAATATAAACTTTTGCCTAAGTACATTCGGGAAGAAGCCAAATGGGATTGTAATTTAGATATAAGGTCACTAGTGAGCAATTTGAGAAGGAAATAGTTTTTGTAACTTTAAGGGATTAACCACGTTTAAAGGACAGAACGAACAATACCATCCATGGAGGTTGACCGATGTTCTCAAACCGACTGATCCTAGCTGTTTTATTCTGTCTTTTGTTACCGTCAGCACGCGTTAATGCTTATGAGGCGTCCGACCTTAAAACCGCAAACGACTATTATGCCCAACAGTCCTACCAATTGGCCTTGACCGAATACGCCCGTTTCCTCGAAGAAAAATCCACCGAAGCCCTGTCCCGCGAAGTGTCTTTTAAATGGGCGGATTGCGTCATCAAGGCCAAGGATGCCGCGCGTCAGGAACAAGCTCAAAAGGCCCTGCAGGAATTGGTTGATTCCAAAGACCATGACCGCTGGTGGGCTGAAGCGGGAGTGACGCTGGCCTCTTTGTATATCGAACGCGACCCTTACGGCAAACATGTGGAGATCAAAAAGATGCTCGATGACGCCCGCGATTATTGGGCCGGTTCATCGGATGTGGAGCTGGCGCGTAAACGTTTTATCGCGGTCAGTTTCATGCTCGCGGATTTTGTGACCTCGCGCTGGGGCTGGTACAGCGCAGACATCAAACCTATCCGTCTGGGTGGAGAGTTGATCGTTCCACCTGAACAGCCGGGCAACTGGCCGCTGCAGGTGCTTTTTGAGGAGATCCTCAAAGTGGCCAAGTCCGACGAGGATAAGGCCCGCGCGCATTACAGCCTGGCTATGGCCATCACGAATAGTTATTCCGCTGACCCTAAAGTCAAAGCCAGGGTGGCTGAACATTTTGAAAAGGTCATCAAAGATTTCTCCGAGAGCGAATGGGCGGACGACGCCCAGTATTATCTCGGCATGTATTGGGAGAATCAGACCGATTATTTAAAAGCGGTCGAGATCTACCGCAAATTTCTCGCGGCGTTTAAGACCGGAGAATCGCAATGGGTCAATGACGCCCAACGGCGTTTGGAAGATTTGACCAATCCCAGGATCAACTTAGGCGTCAGCCACACGTTCTTGCCGGATTCGCAGATCCAGTTTTCTGTTTCACGGCGCAATCTCGATCAAGCCCAATTCACGTTCTACAAGATCGATCTGTCCCAGCATCTGGACATCCGAAGCCTTTCGCAGGATATGACGCAGGGATATGACAATTATCCGGATGTGCTGCGTGTTCTCGTTGAGAAAAGACGCTATGAGGCGCTGCCGGTCGAGGTGTCCTTCCAAGTGAAGTTCAAAGAAGAGGGCAAGCATATTGCCTACAGCGATACCAAAGGCCTTGCCGAATGGCGCAAGGTCAAGGACGACGAAGAGATCGATATTAAAAAAGGCACGCTTCCGGCGGGTGCGTATCTTTTGATGGTCACGACCGCATCCGGATTAAAGGCTTATGATCTTGTTTTAGTCAGCGAGCTGGCGTTGGTGAGCAAGGTCTCTCAGGAAGCGGCGGTATTTTTTGCCATGGATGCCAAGACCGGCAAGCCGGCCGCGGGCGCGACGGTCACCTACAATTACAGTTATTACGACGGGCAGGGCCGCACCTACTGGGACAGAGGGCAAGGCCAGACCGATGAGCAGGGTTTATTAAAAGTCAATTTGATGAACCCCATATTAAAGAATTACAACCAGCAGCACCGGATGTTCGCGGTGGTTGCGCACAACGAGCAACAGGCCTTTGTGCAGAACTCTTATTACAATTACAACTACGCCAGCAGAGATTGGTGGCTGTACGCATTTAGTGACCGTCCGGCGTACCGTCCCGGTGAGGCGATCTCATTTAAGGGGATCCTGCGCCAATACGACGGTTCCGCTTTTTCAACACCATCGGGTATGTCGGTCAAGGCTCGCATTTATGACGCCCAGGGCAATCAAGTGAAAGAGGCGGTGTATCAGCTCAATGCCTACGGTTCCTTCGATGATTCATTGACCCTCGATGCGAAGGCCGTTCTGGGTGAGTACCGCCTGCAGCTGTTCACCGATGATGGGAACGTAACCATTGCCAACACTGTTTTATTCCGTCTTGAAGAATACAAACTTCCGGAATTCACCGTCGCGATCCGTCCCGAAACCAAGGATGATGCGCCGGCGTCCAAAGGTTTTCGTCTGGGGGATACCATCACCATCGAAGTGGACGCGCAATACTATTTCGGCGGGCCCGTGGCCAACGCCCAGGTGGAATATCTGGTCTATCAAAGCCCGTATACGCACAGCTATAAAACTCCCAGAGATTATCCGTGGTATTACGAATATGAGGACATGCGCTACAGGAATTACGAACACGCCCGTCAATTGATCAAGACAGAGAAGATCAAGACCGATGCGCAGGGCAAGGCCACATTCACCATTGAATCGCCCAAGGATTCCGCAACAGACCTAAAGTATAGGGTCGAAGCGCGGGTGGTGGATCAAAGCCGCCGCGAGATCGTTTCCGCGAGCGACATCAAGGTCACCAAGAACGCGTTTTTTGCGTATCTGAAACCCAAACAGAATTTATACCGTCCCGGTGATAAAGCGCAGGTGACCATCAAGACGATGACCGCTAACGATGAGCCGGTTTCCGTCGAAGGGAAAGTGGCGGTCCTCATTAACCGCTGGCGTGAAGAGCCGGTTGCCCGTGAGAAAGATTCCACGAATGTCGCGCCTTCCGGTTATGACGGACGGGAATTGTTCACTAAGTTTGTGAAGACCAACGAACGCGGAGAGGCCACATTCGAATTCGAACCGAACGAGGACGGATATTATACGATTGAGTTCACCGGTTTTGACAACGGGCGCGAGGTCAAAGGCCAAACGAGCGTATTTGTCTGCACCAAGGCGAGCCAGGACATCGGGTATCGTTACGGCGGACTACAGATCATAACTGAGAATGACACGTATCAGGCCGGAGAAACACTGCGTGCCATGATCGTGGCGGATAAACCGGACACCTGGGTCTTATTGACCGGCGAAGCGGATGCCATTCTTGACAGTCAGGTCATTCATCTGCAGGGAAGCGTCAAGCTCGTTGAAATCCCGGTCGCTGATCATTTTATCCCGAATTTTTATTTGTCGGCCTTAAGCGCGGATCATTATCAGTTGAAGACAAACACGGTGGAAGTCATTGTTCCGCCGGCGAAAAAGTTTTTGAATGTCACGATCACATCGGATAAACAAACATACAGCCCGCAGGAAGAAGGCCGGTTCGAGATCACAGTGACCGACAAGGACGGCCAACCCGTTAGCGGCGAGCTTTCTCTGGGCATGACGGACGCTTCGGTCTATTACATTCAGGAGGAATATGCCCCGGACATCCGCAAATTCTTTTACGGCGATAAACGCCCGCTGTCGGTTGTGACCCAGGCGAGTTTTTATCAGCGTCCGTATGTCCGTCTGGTTCTGTCGGAGAAAAACGAGATCATAACTGATCAGGAACTTCACCGCCGGCAGAACGAGGCTATTGGACGCGATGAAGGCCAGATAGGCGGTGCTAAATATGAGCCTTATTATATGGCTTCCAATTACGCAGTTGATAGGTTGGATGATGTTAGGAAACAAAACGGTGGCATGGCCATGCCTGCTTCAAAAGCGGCGGTAAGTGAAATGGCGGATAAAGATTCTTCGGGCTTTAGGGCAAAGGAATCTGAAGAGCGTAAGGCCAAGGGAGACTCCGGAGGCGCTGGAACCTTGGCCGAAGCGCAGGTGAGAACGGATTTCCGTTCGACGGTGATCTGGAAACCGGCGGTCACAACCGATGCCCAAGGCAAGGCGACCGTGACCATGACGTTCCCGGATTCATTAACCACCTGGCGCGCCACCGCGCGCGCAGTGACACCCGAGACATCCATCGGCAACATCACTTATGATGTGCGATCGAAGAAAGAATTGATGGCGCGTCTGCAGGCGCCGCGGTTCTTTACGGAACGCGATCTGGTCGTTGTTTCCGCTTTGATCGATAACATGTCGGATGAGCCGTTGACCGTCATGCCTTCGTTGGAAACCGAAGGGGTGGAGGTCACGGGTTTATACAAAGACGGAACTTTCGTTAAAGGCGAAGTTGGGCCGCTGACAGTTCCGGCTCACGGTCAGGTGCGCCAGGATTGGGCGGTCAAGGCATCCAAAGCCGACATTGCGAAAATTAAGGTCACAGCCCGGTCCGAAAAATATGCCGATGCCATGGAACGAACGTATCCCGTCATTCCGCACGGCATCGAAAAGTTCGTGGCCCATGCGCTCGTTCTGAAAAGCGATGTTGATGTTGAACAATCCAAAGAGTTCACGCTTGTGGTCCCCAAGGAACGCATCAAGGAATCAACGTCCCTGCAGATTAATCTTTCTCCGTCGATGGCGGCCAATTTGCTTGATGCCCTGCCGTATCTGGCGGATTATCCTTACGGATGCGTTGAGCAGACCATGAGCCGCTTTTTGCCTGCGGTCATTGTGCGCAAATCGATGCGCGACCTGGGGCTTTCCGCCGAAGACGTCGAAACATATATCAGTGATGTCATGACGCCAAGAAACGACCCCCAGGGTCATCCGCAGCGCCGCAATGATGCGACGTATTCCAAAGTGGATGCCATGACCAAAGACGGGCTTAAGCGTCTGTATGATTTCCAGCATTCCGATGGAGGTTGGGGCTGGTGGAAGGACGGCGACTCGGATCGTTTCATGAGCGCTTATGTGTTGTGGGGTTTGGGTCTGGCGCGCGAAGCGGGCATGGATATCAATAGCGCCGTGATCTCGCGGGCGGCCGAATTCCTGCGCAATAATCTGGTTGAGGAAGAGAATCAGCCCGATATGTTAGCCTGGATGCTTCACGCTCTGGCTTATGCCGATTCCAAGAGCTTGTTCGAAGAAAAACACAGGAACCGTCTATGGGAGATGCGCGATAAGCTTAATCCTTATTCCCGCGCGTTGTTCGCTTTATCCGAACACCGCCGTGGGAACAGCGAACGAAGCGGTGTCTTGGCACAAAATTTGATCAACGGCATTGATGAGGATAAATCCAATGCCACAGCGCATTGGGGAGAATCCGGCATTCACTACCGCTGGAGCGAGGGCGGGGTGGAAGCGACCGCTTTTGTGATCAAGGCCCTGTCGGTCATTGAACCGCAAAGCGCGTATCTTGACCCGTCGGTGAAATGGCTTTCCTTGAACCGACGCGGCGGCCGCTGGAAGAACACGCGCGACACCGCGATCGCGATTTTGTCTTTGTCGGATTATTTGAAGGCCAGCAAAGAGTTATCACCGGATTACAGTTATCAGGTTATGGTCAACGGCCGGGTTGTGCGCGAAGGCGCTGTGAACGCTCAAAACGCGCTGTCCTTCGGAAGGATCGTTGATATTCCTTTTGATCAGGTTCAGGACGGCGATAATACCGTTCAGGTTTCCATCAAGGGCAAGGGCGCGCTGTATGTCTCGGCCTACCTCAAATATTTCACGCTTGAGGAAGGGGTCACAGCCGCCGGCAACGAGATCTTCGTTGAACGTAAATACTATAGACAATCCGTCGAGGAAACGCTGATGAAAGGATACACCGAGGGATGGGCGCCGCTTAAAGACGGCGACAAGCTCAAAAGCGGGGACCGTGTGCGGGTGGATGTGACGATGGAAGCTAAGAACAATTATGAGTATCTCATATCCGAAGATTATAAACCTGCCGGACTGGAAGCGGTCGCGTTGCAAAGCGGGAGCGCTTCCGCCATTGTCTTAGACAGAAGCGGCCGAGAGACCAAAGAAACGGTTCCGGTCTATCAGGAGCTGCGCGACCAGAAAGCCGTCTTCTTTATTTCCAAATTAAACCAGGGTAAGTATATTCTCCGATATGAACTGCGCGCGGAGATCCCCGGCGAGTTTCACGCCATGCCGAATCAGGCGCACGCGATGTATGTGCCGGAGATCAGGTCCAACAGCGATGAGATGCGATTTGAAGTAACGGATGATAATGTCCAAGAAGAAGGTGCCGATGAATAACAGCCGAATTTTACCCAAAAGGAACCTCGTAGGTTCCTTTTGGCTGTGCGATCGATTTCTGGTATTGTTCCTGGCTGCTTTTTTGTTTTGTGGTGCCGGCGACCGTGCTTTTGCCGAACCGTTGAGTTTCAGCGGCCGGGTGGACAAAGGCGAGCGATACGAATATCCGATGGAGAACGGTTTGGTGTTTCGTCTGCTGCCGAATTCAGCCGGTAATCCTCCGGGATGGGTCATCACGGTCGCCAAGTCCGACCGCTCGCGCGATGATTATGTGTGGGTGGTGACGCCGCCGTACCGTTTCTGGAATCCGCGCTATATCGATATTTCTTACGGAACCAGCGCCCGTGAAGCAGCTGAAATAACGCCGAGAGAATTTTATTTCGTCACCAATGAGGCCGATTACAAGACCGCGAGCGAGTCGGTTGATATCATTCTCTGGCCGAATAATTATAAGAAAAAAGAGATCCATGATGCCAACGACAAATTAAGCGGCGTACCCAGAAAGAAAGGCGTCCTCACGATCACAAACGCGGAGTTAAGCCCTGGTACCGACGGCATTCAGGAAATCCGGTCCATGGAATTTAAAGTTGAGATCGATGGATATGACGCCGGATCTTAACAGGCAGATCATAGCCGATACCGCGTGGCTGACCGGCCATCAGGACCTGACGGCCGCGCGTCTGGCGTATCTTTTAAGAGAACAAGGGATCGAGGTCAGATCCGTCATCTGCGCCAAGATATTCCCTGATATCAAAGACCCAACGAGCGGGGTGTTGATCGTTCCTCATGGTCAGGTGATCCAGTTTGCGTTCAACCGGGCGGGGATGATCGTTGAGGCGGCCCGCATCGATGAATGGATCAATATCACCCAAACCTATAAGGACCATCCGTGGCGGGATGAGATCCTCACAGCCCTGTCGATGATCAAAACCTAGAGCCTTGCGATGAAGATCAAAGAATTTCTAAAACATGCATATGAAAAGATCGTTCTGATCAACGATACACCGCACCGGATCGCGGGCGGAGTGGCCTTGGGTGTTTTTTTAGGGATCCTTCCGGGGGCAGGGCCTCTGGCGTCGCTTGTTCTGGCGTATATATTTCAGGTCAACCGGGCTGCTGCGCTTGCCGGTAGCCTGCTGACCAATTCCTGGTTCAGCGTGGTCACGTTCGTTCTTGCAGTCAAGATAGGCGCATGGTTGACGGGTTCAAGTTGGAAGCAAATTTATAACGACTGCAAGAACCTGTTCGATAATCTTCACTGGGACAGGATCTTCGACGGGTCAACGTGGCCCATTCTAAAACCGTTACTGTTCGGTTACGCGGCCATCGGGATAATCGCCGGAGCGGTGGTGTATGTTTGTTCCAGGGCCATTCTTTCGCAATACCGCCTAAGAAAAAAGCATGAACCTTCCCAGGATGTTCCTTCCAGATAAAACATTAAAACTTTAAAACGATTTGATTAATGTGCTGGCCCCGGTTGGGTTGGCGGGGGAGTTGTGCCCGGGGCTGCGGGCGTGGTGAACTTCGTCTTGTCGATGGCCTTCATGTACGCGTCTTCTTTGGTGACCTTGTTCGCTTTTACCAGATCCATCAGAGAATCATCCATCAGCTGCATACCGTATTGTTTGTTCATCTGAATTTCCGTCGTGAGCCTGACGATCTCGCCGGTCTGGATGATGGCCGGGATGGCCTGTGTCCTCACGAGGATCTCGTGGGCGGCAAAGCGCTTGTTCTTGTCGGTCGACGGCAGAAGCTGCTGGGCGATGATGGCCCGGATGGTGTTGGCCAGAATGGTGCGGATCTGGTTCTTGCGGTTGGCGGGGAAAGCGTCGATGATGCGGTCGATGGTCTTGGCGGCGGAATTGGTGTGCAGTGTTCCGAAGACCAGGATGCCCATTTCCGCGGCGGTCAAGGCCAGCTCAATGGTCTCGCGGTCGCGCATCTCACCGACGAGGATGATATCCGCATCGCTTTTAACAGCCGCCCGCAGGCCGCTGGCAAACGAATTGGTGTCCAAGCCCACCTCGCGGTGCGTGATGATGGATTTCTTGTTCAAATGGGTGAACTCGACCGGTTCTTCGATCGTGACGATCTTTTTCGACTGGTTCGTGTTGATGTGATCGATCAGCGACGCAAGCGTTGTGGATTTGCCGCTTCCGGTCGGCCCGGTGACAAGGACCAGTCCGGAACGGAATTTGCAGAAATCTTTGACCTTGGAGGGAAGACCCAATTCATCGACGGATTTGATGTTCGACGGAATGATGCGCAGGACCGCGCCGAGGCCGTAGAAATGCCGGAAGTAATTGGCGCGAAAGCGCGCCTCGGTTCCGAACGCGTAGGCGAAATCCAGATCGCCATGCGATTCAAAATGCTTCCAGTCCTCGGGGTCGGCGATCTCCGACAAAAGAGAGGTCATTTCCTCGCCGGTCAGAACAGGCGCTTCCATCTCCTGTAAATGGCCATGGATGCGGATCTTGGGTTTCTGCCCCTGTTCCAGGTGAAGGTCGGAGCCTTTTTGCTCCATCAATGATTTGAATAAGGCGTCGATCTTGGGCATAGGTTTAAAGAGTTTCCTGGCCCGGCGGCGGTGTCATAGGTTGTGCCGTCGGTTGTGCCGTTGGAGCTACGTTTAAATATCTGGCAAAATTATTAGGACTGATGGCCCGGTCAAAGGCTTCCTGTCCGCTGATGACATTTTTCTGGACAAGTTCTTCCAGGGAATGATCAAAGAGGATCATGCCTGCCGACCGTCCCGTTGTGATGGTGTTGGTCAGTTGTGTGGTCCGGCCTTCGCGGATCAAGTTCGCGATCGCGGAATTCACGATCAGGATCTCATAGGCCGGCACGACACCGCTGCCGTCCTTTTTGGGGATGAGCTGCTGGGTGATGACCCCGCGCAGAGATTCCGAGATCATGTTTTTAATGACCCCTTGTTCTTCCGACGGAAAAGAATCAATGATGCGGGAAATGGTCTGCGAGGCATTATTGGTGTTCATGGTGCCGAAGACCAGGTGGCCTGTTTCAGCGGCCGAGACTGCCAGCTGGATGCTTTCCAGATCGCGCAATTCGCTGACGACCAGAATATCGGGGTCTTCGCGCAGTGCGGCGCGCAGGGCATTGGCCTGCGACATCGTGTGTAAAGCGACCTCGCGCTGGGTGATCTGGCATTTCTTGGGCGTATAAACGATCTCAATGGGATTCTCGATGGTGATGATATGGTCGCTGCGCGATTGGTTGATGAGCTCAACAAGAGTGGCGAGCGTGGTCGATTTTCCGCAGCCGACAGGGCCGGTGATAAGGACGAGACCCTGCGCCCATTTGGTCAAATTCTCGCAGGACTTCGGCATGCCTGTCGACTCAAAATTCGGGATGGACATAGAAATCAGGCGCGCCGTCAGGTCCCAGCCGTTGCGCTGTTTCATGAGCGTCAGGCGGAAACGCCCGGCGCCGCCGATGGTGTAGACAAATTCAAGGTCCCCGCGCTGTTCGAATTCCTCAACGAGTTCGGGTTTAAGTGCTTCTTTGATCATGGTCTTGACGCGTTCGGGTGTGAGCACAGCCTCGGTCATGGGTTTGAGCGAGCCGAATTTGCGGAAGATGATAGGGTTCTTGGAGCACAGATGCACGTCGGAGGCCTTGTTGTAACGCGCGAAGACGAGGATCTCATTGAGAGAATTATTGGGCGATAAGTTCGCGGGAGGAAGGACGCTGGCCGCGCCCTGGCCGGTCTGTCCGATAAAATCTTTAGGCAGGCCCGGGGTTTTGGCGTTGATCCCGGAGATGGCGGCGAGCGCGGATTCTTTTTCATTGGGCGTCATAGTGAAAGCATTTTATGTGCGCGCGTCTTAAGGCGCAAGGAAATTGAAGGAAAATTTATTATTGGGGCGCACAAGAGCGCAGGTACACACATACACAGCGGCGCATGTTTCCTGTGTTTATGTGCTCCCATGCGATCAATCCGCCCTGTGAGCCTGTGTCATTCTCGCGCAAATACGTTTCTGTTTTATTGTCGCCGAGCGCTTTTCTGCTATAATTGCTCCGTTATTTGAACGGAAATCCCATGAAGCCAAAAAATTCCAAAATCGGTGTTCTGCTCGTCAATCTGGGCACCCCTGATTCCACGTCAGTTGGCGATGTCCGCAAATATTTGCGCGAGTTTTTGATGGACCCCCGCGTCATTGATATCCCGTGGTTCCAGCGTTTCCTGCTCATCAATCTTATTATCGCTCCTTTTCGCTCGCCGGCCTCCGCGCACGGCTACAGCCAGTTGTGGACCGAAGAAGGGTCGCCTTTGAAATTCCATGGTTTTAAATTGCGTGACTTGATGCGCCAGGCCCTGGGCGACGACTATTGCGTTTCCTTTGGCATGCGCTATCAGAATCCGAGCTTACGCTCCGCGCTTGATGAGCTTAAAGGCGAAGCGTTAAGCGAATTGATCGTCGTGCCGTTGTATCCGCAATACGCTTCTGCTTCCACCGGGTCTACCATTGAAAAGGTCATGGATGAATTAAAACGCTGGGAGGTCATCCCGTCGGTTAAATTCATCAGCAGGTTCCATGATCATCCGCTGTTTATCAAGGCGTTCGCGACCCTCGGCCGCGAACATATGAAGCGCTCCCATTACGACCATGTGATCTTTTCCTATCACGGCCTTCCCGAGCGTCAGATTTTAAAAGCGTCATGCCAGAGTTACTGCAAGCTGGGCGATTGCTGCAACGCCTATCACGGCAAGAATCAGTACTGCTACAGGGCGCAGTGTTTTGATACGACCCGTCTTTTAGTGCGAGAGCTTGGTCTTAAAGAAGGCGAATACACGACGAGCTTTCAGTCCCGTCTGGGCAAAGACCCGTGGATCAAGCCTTATACAGATGAGAAGATCGTTGAATTGGCCAAGCAGGGCAAGAAACGCATCCTGACGTTCTCTCCCGCGTTCGTGGCCGACTGTCTGGAGACGACCGTTGAGATCGGTATGGAGTATCAAAAGCTATTTATGGATAACGGCGGTCAGCACTGGCAGCTGGTGGAAAGTCTGAATGTCCGCCCGGAATGGGTGGAGTGTTTGAAGGCGATCATAAAAGAAAGTGAAAGTAAGTGAAATCCCCCGTCTTTGCGAGCTCCCGTAGGGAGCGAAGCAATCTTAACTTGAGTAAGTTTGCTTCGCTCGGCCAAAGGCCTCGCTCGATCCAGCTTCTTTAGAAGCAGCTTAAAGGAAAGCTGGAATCGACCCTCTGGGTCGCAATGACGGCTATTTTTATGTCTATCGATTTTAGTTTTATCCGGATGCTGAAGCGATATGTCCAAAAATCCCATCTCCTACAACCTCAACCTCATCGCCCGTGACGCGCTTCACCGCTACGGATTTTTCAGCGAAATTCCTCAGCGCGCGCTTAACGAAGCCAAAGCCATGCACGGAGATCTCTGGCCGCATGTGGAATCCGGAATCAAAGACCTGACGTCCTTGTTGTGGAGTTCCATCGACAATGATGATTCCCGGGATCTGGACCAGATCGAATACTGCGAAGCCCATTCCGATGGAAGCGCGCGGGTCATGGTGGCGGTCTCGGACGTGGACCATTATGTCCGCCAGGGCACTTATATCGACGCGCACGCCATCAAGAATGCAGTCACGGTTTATACCGGCATCGAGATCTTTCCGATGCTGCCCGAGAGATTGTGCAATGACCTTTCATCATTGGTTCCGGACGAAGAAAGGCTTGCGATCGTCATGGATTTCCTGGTCGATCCCGAAGGAGAGGTCAGATCCGGCGAGGTTTACCGCGCGGTGGTCCGCAACCGCGCGAAGTTGATCTATGAGATCGTGGGCGAATGGTTCGAAGGACGCACGCCGCTGCCGGAATCGGTTGCCAGAGTTCCCGGACTGGAAGACCAACTGCTGATCCAGGATAAGATCGCCCAAATGATCAAGGAAGCGCGCAAGCGAAACGGCGCGCTTGAGTTCGATTCCATCGAAACAAAACCCGTATTTAGAGAAAAGCAGGTCATTGAGATCGCCTTGCGCCAGCGCAACCGCGCGCACCAGTTGATCGAGAATTTTATGATCGCGGCTAACGGGGTCATGGTCAATTTCATGCGCTCCAAGAATTCGCCGGTCATTCAGCGCGTTGTCAAAACGCCGGAACGCTGGGAACGCATTGTGGAGATCGCCATTGAATTGGGCGAGAGCCTTCCTAACCGTCCGAAAGCTAAAGCGCTTTCTGATTTTCTCGAACGCCAGCATAAACGCGATCCGCAAAGATTTCCGGACTTATCGCTGGCCGTCATTAAACTGCTCGGACAGGGCGAGTATGATGTTGTTTATCCCGGCAAAAAGGGCGAAGGCCATTTCGGCCTGGCTGTTTCGGATTACACACACTCGACGGCGCCGAACCGGCGATATATCGATCTTGTCATGCAGCGCCTGCTTAAGGCCGCGCTCACGAAAGGTCACGCTCCGTATAACCGCGCGGAATTGGCGCACATTGCCGGCTGGTGCACGGACCGTGACCAGTTCGCGAAAAAAGTGGAACGCTTCATGCGCAAAGTTGCGGCAGCCATGATGCTGTTGGACCGTGTCGGAGATACGTTCGAAGGCATTGTCACCGGTGCCTCGGAAAAGGGTGTCTATGTGAGGCTTTTGAACCCTCCGGCCGAAGGACGCGTGGTGCGCCGGTTCGAAGGCATGGACGTCGGCGACAAAGTCACCGTGCGTCTGGTCAAGCTTTCGCCGGAACGCGGGTATATCGATTTCGAAGGGGGCGGCGCCTTCACACCCAAGCCGTCGCCAGATTCGTATCCTCATCGACGCCAGAAACGCCGTAATCCCCGGCAGAAGAGAAGGAGAGGCCGATGAGCCTGAATCTGAAGATGATCGGATCTGTTGTGTTGAATTTTATTTTGATCTTCATTCTCTCATCGACATCCGCTTGGGCTCTGGAGACCAGAGAATACGTTCAATACATTCAATCCCGGGATTTCTCCGCCCTGGACGATGAGTTGACCAAGCTTGAGAATTCCAAAGCCAAAGATACCGACGGCATGTCTGTTTTTCACAGAACGATCAACCGGATCAGTTATGATCTCTCCCTTGATCCGCAGACATCCCTGGGGTTGCTCGATCAATGGTGCGCCCAACGTCCGTCGTATCTTTCCTATCTTTTACGGGGGAATTTTTATATTGATTTTGCGTGGGCGGATCGCGGCAATAAGTTTTCCGACAAAGTCCTTCCGCAGGCCTGGGAGGTTTTTAAGAACAGGCTCGAGCTTGGGCGTGATGATCTGCTTAAAGCCGCGGAATTGAATTCAGCGTCTGCGGAGCCGTGGATCGCGCTCATGACGGCTTACCGTGGATTGAGCGCGCCCTTGAAAATAGAAGAATGTTTTCAGAAGGCCGTTGCCATCGACCCCAAACATTTCGCCGCATACCATATGATGATGACCGCCAAGATGGAAAAATGGTTCGGCACGAACGAGGAGATGTTCGACTTCGCGCGCAAGACATATGAAGAACACAAGGATGATCCGGTTTTCGCTTTCTTGATGATCCAGGCCAATGATGAGACAGCCAAGCGCGCGGCCCTGCTGAGTGACGGTAAACGCAGCGATTATTATAAGATCCCCATCAATTATAAGGCCGTCCGGAGTTTGATCGACGAGATCTTGCGCGTGTATCCCCGGTCAATAAAAGCCCTGACATGGTCGGCCACGATCGAATATTTCCTTGGGAATTACGCGGCGGCCTACAAGGCGACCGAGGCCATGGGTAATGAAGTCGATGAGGACATCTGGGGCAAGAAAGATTCCTATCTTCAGACAAAGGCGTGGTTGCAGCGTCAAAAAGACAAGGGGATGTTTTAATGAGACCGGTTTTTGTTTTTGTGACGATCTTTTTTTTGAGCGCTCCTGTTATCGGCTGGTGCCAGGCGCCGACCTGCGAGAAATTCAAGAACGAATATGAGCCCCAATCCACACCGGAAGGAACATTGAAGCTTGAGATGGACATGATGAAGCAGGGGGCGTATTGTTATGATGTTCCCATCTTCGATCCGAAATGGCAGGCGATGTCCTCGAGGAATTCCTTTGGAAAAGTTGAGTTCGCGACCATGGCCGGATATTTTGACGTGCCTTCCAAAACATTTCAGGAAGGCAAATACGCCATAATTTATTATCCGCAGGACAATACGCTCGGCCCGGTATTCTTTTACAGGGAAAATGGCAAATGGATCCTGGACCGCAACAGCGTTTATGAATACATCCATTACGAAGATACCTGGCTGGCCTACGACGGCGATTATCCGTATCTGGCGATGTTAAAAACACTCTTTGCGATGGAAGAAGTAGTCACATCCGAAGGTCAGAAAGCATTTAAGGTCAAGTGACACCGACTAGTGGTATGTAGTAAGAATTCGTACCACGTATTACTTACCACCACGCCGCTATTAACACGCTATACCACTTAAATTAATAACTCGAGGTCTTAATATGCATATTGCGATTTTAGGAACCGGCATCATGGGCGCACCCATGGCCGAACGTTTGATGGAAGCGGGGCACACCGTCGCGGTCTACAACCGGACACCCGAGAAGCTCAAGCCGCTCATCGAATTGGGCGCGCACCCGTTTTCCGTTCCCGCCCAGGCCATCAAGGCATCGGATGCTGTGATCATTATGCTTTCCGACATCAACGCGATCAATGCGGTCTTGTTCGGTCCCATGAAAGTTTCCTTCAAGAACCGCACGGTCATTCAGATGAGCACGATCGCGCCCGAAGAAAGCATACGCATGTCCAAACGCATTGCCCGTTCGGGCGGTGAATATTTTGAATGTCCGGTCTTGGGGAGCAAGGAAGAAGCCAAGACCGGGAATTTGATCCTCATGTTCGGCGGCACCACAGCCCAGCATGAAAAGTGGTCTGAGGTGTTGACAGCTTTTGGGAAACCGCCGTTGTACATCGGAGAG
Organism: uncultured Planctomycetales bacterium; assembly: GCA_964561885.1. GTDB lineage: Bacteria > Omnitrophota > Gorgyraeia > Zapsychrales > Fredricksoniimonadaceae > JAGNTT01. Next base: position 31,796 of record CAZLRE010000002.1, read on the forward strand.
GTGGGCAAAGCCTCCGGCATGAAACTTGCGCTCAATCAGCTCATCGCCGGACTGGGCGCGGCCTTCAGTCTTTCGCTGGCGTTCGTGGAGTCCTCCGACATTGACCGCGAACTGTTCATGAATATCGTGCGCAAGAGCGCTTTGTTCGCGCCCATGTTCGACAAGAAATGGGAGCGCCTGGTCAACCGCCGTTACGCGGGACCGAATTTTCCGACAAAACTTTTGCTCAAAGACGTCAATCTGTTCTTGAAGGAAGCCAAACGCCGCAGGCTCACCACCGATTCTCTGGCCGGCATCCGGCGGGTGCTGGAGCTGGCGATCCAGGAAGGCCATGGGGATGTGGATTACATTTCGATCATTGAGACAATGCGGGAAAAGAAGTAATGCTCTTTAACTCTTTTGAGTTCGGCGCCTTTTTTGTCCTGGTTGCAGGGGCGTATTTTCTGATCCCTCACAGCTGGCGGTGGTTCCTTCTTTTGATGTCCAGCTGTTATTTTTACATGGCCTTTGTGCCGGTGTACATTCTCGTCCTTCTGGCAACTATTGTGATCGATTACTGGGCCGGAATTCTCATCGAAGGGTCCAAGGGTAGCAAACGCAAAGTCTATCTGGTCATCAGCATCATCTCAACATGCCTCGTCCTTTTTGTATTCAAATATTTTAATTTCTTTAACACCAATTTCTCAAAATTGGCTGATTTGATCGGCTGGAATTATCCCGTTGAAAACCTTTCGATCATTTTGCCGATCGGACTTTCCTTTCACACATTCCAAAGTTTGAGCTATGTGATCGAAGTTTATCGAGGGAACCAGAAGGCGGAGAAACACTTCGGGATCTATTCGTTGTATGTCATGTTTTTCCCCCAATTGGTCGCGGGACCCATCGAACGTCCGCAAAATCTTTTACATCAATTCTACGAAAAGCATCATTTTGATTATGTTCGCGTGACCGATGGTTTGAAATTGATGCTGTGGGGGCTTTTCAAGAAAGTCGTCATCGCGGACCGCCTGGCCGTTGTGGTGGACACCATTTACGGATCTCCGTCGGACTTTTCCGGCATTGCCTATATTACGGCTACGGTTTTCTTCGCCTTTCAGATCTATTGTGATTTTTCCGGATATTCCGATATGGCCATCGGTTCGGCACAGGTGTTGGGTTTTAAACTGATGGATAACTTTAACCGTCCCTACTTTTCAAAATCGGTGTCTGAATTCTGGAAAAGATGGCACATCTCGCTGTCCTCATGGTTCAGGGATTATTTGTATATTCCGCTCGGGGGCAACCGCGTTGCGGTTCCCAGAATGTATGTGAATTTAATGCTCACATTTGTCTTAAGCGGATTATGGCACGGGGCCAATTGGACCTACATAGTCTGGGGCGCATTAAACGGGGTTTTGATCGTTGGGTCGGTCGCGACGCGCGATATCCGTGAACGCTGGGTCCATACCATCGGATTGGATCCCCATCCGCGTATACACCGATATCTCAGCATATTGATTACGTTTACTTTGATCTGTTTCACCTGGATTTTCTTCCGGGCGAACAACATGAGTGACGCCTTCTTGATTCTTAAGGGGATCGGAGAGGTATTCTCCCAGATCATCACATTCGATCTCTCGTTCTTAAAAGAAATTAAGGATATCGAGTCGTGGGGGCTTTCCAAGATCCAGTTTGTCATTGCGTTGCTGATGATCGCGCTCATGGAATGTATACATATGGTTCAACGGCATTCCACCATCAGGCATATGCTGCGGGATTTACCGCTTTGGCAGAGATGGACGATATATTATGTCCTTATTTTTACGGTCCTGGTGTTTTGGCAGGAGAATGACCGGCAGTTTATTTATTTTCAGTTCTGATCATGAAAAACAAACTCGTCTATTTAATAGTTTTTATCGCCATTTTCTTTGTTCTGGATTCTTTTATCGGGCATGTGCTTAAGACGCCCAAGAGAGTCCTGATCCGGGACAAGAAATACGATCCTTATTGGCGCTGGAAAGAATTTTATGAACTTCCCAAGGATTCGATCGATGTACTTTTCCTTGGTTCGTCACACTGTTACCGCAGTTTTGATCCCAAGATCTTCGATGGTGAGACCGGCATTCGTTCCATGAACATGGGCAGCTCGGCGCAAACGCCTCTGACCAGTTACTATGTTCTGAAAGAAGTTCTGGAAACGCAGAAACCCAAGCTGCTTGTCATGGAAATCTATTGGAAGTCCTTTGTCAAAGACAAGAAACACGAGTTTACCAATGTTACCTATAATTTTGAGAACATGCGCTGGGGGCCGCACAGGATCCGGCTTTTTTTAAGCGGATATACTCTGGAAAATGTCCTGAAACTATGCGTGCAGTCGTTTCATTACAGGCTGGGTTTTGATAATACGATACGGCATTTTATGGGGAAGAATGTTTCCTGGGCTACGGGTGATTACTACAACGGGCGTGGATATGTTTTGAATCCGAATATCGCGACATTCGAGGAGCTCAATGAAGCCAATCAGTTCAAGGGAACCCTCCTTAAAGTTGATGATCTAAAACCCGTCTATGTTAGATATCTTAAGAAGATCGTCGAACTGTGCCGCAGCCGGAATATCCCCATTGTTTTTGTGACCGCGCCTCTGCCGCCGACGACCCTGGGAATGATCGGGCAGTATGAAGTCATCCACAATTTTTTTATGTCGATCGCGCAAAGTTTTGGCATCGTTTATATGGATTACAATGTTGAGCCATATAAGCTTGGGCTTGATGATTCGTATTTCAGGGACGATAATCATTTAAACGTTTCGGGGGTTGATGTGTTCACGCGGGATATCGCCCGTCGTTTGAGAGAACTGAACTTGATAGGCCCACCGTCGCAATAAACCTTAAATTTATGATGTCCAAGACATTCCAATACAAACCCGGCAGCATCGGAGAAATGGTTGCGGTTGCGTTTCCCATAGTGGTTTCTTTTGCCTGCGAGACCGCCATGATCTTCACCGACCGGGTGTTTCTGGCCAGGCTCGATTCCCAAAGTATGAGCGCAGCTATGGCCGGAGGCCTGTCGGTGTTTGTGATGATGTCGTTTTTCTTCGGACTCATCAGTTACACGACAGCGTTGGTGGCCCAATATTACGGAGCTGGCAAAAAAGAGGGCTGTGCGCGGTCGCTGTCCCAGGCGGTCATCATCGCCCTGGCCGCTTATCCCGTGATCCTTTTGTTGTCTCCCTCGGCCCACTGGATTTTTGCCCAAAGCGGAATCGATGCTGTTCAACTGGAACACCAGAGCCGGTATTTCAATATCCTGGTCTTCGGTTCTGTCTTTAATCTCCTTCGTCATGCGTTAAGTGCATTTTTTACCGGCATCGGACGCACCCGCATTGTGATGGCCGGGGCAGCGCTTGCCATGATCGTGAATATCGTTTTGAATTACATCTTTGTTTTCGGGAAATTGGGTTCTCCGGCGTTGGGAATCCAGGGCGCGGCGCTGGGTACGGTGATCGCCTCAGCCTGCGCAGCCCTGTTTT
>CAZLRE010000003.1:0-26963 GCA_964561885.1 uncultured Planctomycetales bacterium
GTCAGCCCACTTGGTCATTCTTTGGCTGGAAGATCGGCTGAGAGTTCTTTTTTGTGGATCTTATCGAGTATGCCGTTGACGAACTTGCTGGATTCCAGATCGCCGTATTTCTTGGCCAGTTCAACAGCCTCGTTAATGGCGACTTTGGGAGGGATATCGCTCGCGTGTTTCAATTCAAAAACACCCAGGCGAAGAATATTGCGGTCGATGACCGCCATGCGTTTTAATTGCCAATTGGTGGCGTATTCGGAGATCTTGGCATCGATGGCCTCCAACGCCCCTTTGACGCCCAACACCAGACGGTTGGCAAATGTGATGACTTCCTCATTGCGCGTCTCTTCATCTTTGAGCTCACCATCTTCCCAATAACCGGTTGCTACCTGGTCGATCGGACGTCGGGTGATATCGGCCTGATAAAGGATCCTAAGGGCGCATTCGCGGGCTTGTGTACGTCGTCTCATATTTTCAAAGAAGTAAAATGATTACACGGATTATAACGGATGTCACGGATATGATACGGATTCGTTTCATCCGTATTCATTCCTGCCTGCCGGCAGGCGTGTCATCCCTTAATTTTTAGCTAGAAGTTCGATCATCTCAATGAGGGCCTGGGCAGCGTCTCTGCCTTTGTTGTCTCCCCCGTTTAACTTCGAACGGTCATTGGCCTGCTTGACAGTATCGGTAGACAGCACGCCGAAGATCACTGGTTTGCCGGTTCTCAGTCCGACATCCATAATGCCTCGCGCCGACTCATTGGCCACAAGTTCAAAGTGATACGTGTCGCCGCGGATCACAGCCCCCAAACAGATAACCCCGGAGATATCTTTTTTCTGAGCCCATTTGAGCGCTGTCAAAGGAAGTTCAAGCGCCCCGGGAACCCAAACAACGGATACTTGCGTGTCCGTAAAACCGCTCTTCTTTAATTCCTTAAGACATCCGTTAAGCAAATTCTTCGTGACAAATTCATTGAAACGGCTGACGATGACAACAATTTTAGGGCCGCGCATAATTCTCACCAACTAAAGCATGTGCCCCATTTTTTCTTTTTTGGTCTTCAGATACTTTTCGTTCTTGGGATTGTGCGGAACTTTAAGCGGCACACGTTCGGCCACAGACAATCCGTACCCTTCCAAGCCAACGATCTTGCGCGGATTGTTGGTCAATAAACGCATCTGCTTGACGCCAAGATCGACGAGGATCTGGGCGCCGATGCCGTAATCGCGCAGATCGGGCGCAAAGCCCAGCGCCTCATTGGCCTCGACCGTATCCATGCCCTTATCCTGAAGATTGTATGCCTTTAATTTATTGATGAGCCCAATGCCACGGCCTTCCTGACGGATATAAAGAAGAACGCCCGCACCGCTGGCTTCAATGGCTTGCAAAGCTGTCTTTAATTGTGGATTGCAGTCGCAGCGCAAAGAGCCGAACACATCCCCGGTCAGGCACTCGGACTGGACACGCACCAAAACCGGCACGGTCCCGTCGATCGTTCCTTTGACCAAGGCGACATGGATGGTCTCATCTAACTTGGAGCGGTAACCGATCATTTTAAATTCACCCGCTTCCGTCGGCAGTTTGGTCTCGACACAACGCTCGACTAATTTCTCATATTTGCGGCGATATTCGATCAGGCTGTCGATCGAGCAAATCTTTAGTTTGTGCTTTTTGGCAAATTCAATGATGTCGGTGGTGCGGGCCATGGTCCCGTCGTCGTTCATGATCTCGCAGATGACGCCGGCTGGAAAAAGTCCGGCCAAGCGCGTCAGATCAACAGAAGCCTCGGTATGACCGGCTCTGACCAAGACCCCGCCGCGTTTGGCACGAAGCGGGAACAAATGTCCGGGGGTGACAAAATCACTGGGTTTGGATTTCTGGTCGATCATAAGCTTGACCGTATAGGCGCGGTCAAACGCTGAAATTCCTGTGGTGATGCCCTGGGCCGCGTCCACCGAGATCGCCCATCCGGTATTGCAGCGCTGGTGTTTATGGCTTAAAACCTCGTCCTTCATCGGATGGAGATCGAGCCGGTTTAACTGGTCTTCTTCCATGGGAACGCACACGAGTCCGCGGGCGTATTTGGCCATGAAATTGATGGCGTCTGACGTGACATGCTCAGCGGCAATGAGGATATCCCCCTCATTTTCACGGCCTTCATCGTCCATGACAACGATCATGCGACCGGCACGCAGTTCTTCTAAAACCTCAGGGATCGGGGAAAACATCTGGTTCATTAGAGTCTCCTTAACACAAGGATTTAAACGACTTGGGGCGAAATGATAATGGCGTCAATATATGGGAAATCGAATGTCTTGTCAAGCAAATTATCCCCTCCCATAATAGAGAAAATCCTAACCCAAAAATGTGTTGTTTTGTTTCATAAATCCACTAATATTAACAATATGCAACTCGAACAAAAAGTCGCCCAACAACTGATCGCACAGGGAAAAACCCTGGGCGCCGCTGAGTCCTGCACTGGCGGGCTTCTCTCCCACCGGCTTACCAATATTTCCGGAAGCTCGGCATTCCTGATGGCCAGCGTTGTGAGCTATTCCAACCAGGCTAAAATTGACATTCTCAAGGTTCCGGCTAATTCCATCCGCAAGAACGGAGCGGTCAGCGCACCGGTCGCCCAACTTATGGCCCGCAATACTCAAAAACTCTTCAACACGGATCTAAGTGTTGCCATTACCGGCATTGCCGGGCCAACGGGCGGGACCGCCCAAAAACCTGTAGGGACCGTGTTCATCGCGGCCTGCGACCGCAAGCGGACCATCAGCGAACACCATGTTTTTAAAGGTTCCCGCCTTCAAATTAAAAAACAGGCGGCCGACCGCGCGCTTGAGTTATTGCTCAAACTGCTGATCACCTAAATCTCTGATCTAACAGTGACCAACCATCCATGACCGATTCCCTGCGCACCTTCATAGCCCTGGATCTCTGCAGCGAACACAAAGCCATCCTTAAGAAAATCCAAACCAGCCTGAACACTGTTGATGCTGACATTAAATGGGTAAAACCAGAGAATTGTCACATCACTTTAAAATTTCTCGGAAAGACATCGCAAGCCCAGATCAAGCCGATCACAAACATTCTCGACAGTTTGGCTAACAGCATTGGACCATTTCCTTTAGAACTTGGAACGCCTGGCGCTTTTCCGACGGTGGAACAACCGGAGATCATCTGGATCGGAATTACCCGGGGAAGTCAGGAGTTGACAACGTTATCCAAGGACCTGGAAGAACAGCTTGCTGCGTTGGGATTCTTAAAAGAAGCAAGAACTTTTCATCCGCACGTCACTATCGCCAGAAAACGGTCAAACCGAAATATCAAGGCCTTATCCGCAGCTCTTCAATCCATTTCGATCAGATCCGATGCGCACGAAGCCCGGCACATCACGCTCTTTGAAAGCGTCCTTTCATCGGACGGACCACGATATTCTGTTGTGCATCGATCCCCTCTAAAAACGTAGGGGCGACCGGCCGGTCGCCCCTGCAGAATTTCAAGAACAAAAGAATTACCGACGGCTGCTTAGCTTTGAAAGCAACCGCAGGATCTCAACGTATAACCAGATGAGTGTAACCAACAAGGCAAAAGCAGAATACCACTCCATATACTTTGGAGCGCCTTCCCTGGCCCCCTGCTCGATCAGATTAAAATCCAGCACAAGGTTCAACGCGGCCACGATCACCACCACAAAGCTGAAAGCAATGCCCATGCCGCTGTTGGAATGGATCATCGGCATCTGGATCCCGAAAATACCAAGCACCATGCTCAGAATATAAAACAGCGCGATGGCCATAGTGGCGGACACAATGACCTTCATGAAGGTCGGTGTCGCGCGGATGAAACCCGCCTGATACGCCGCCAAAAGACAGAACAGAACACCGAAGGTCAGCATGACCGCCTCAACAGCGATCCCAGGATATGCCTTGTTAAGCAAACAGGTCGTGACTCCCAGAAAAACACCCTGGCAAACCGCATAAATGGGCGCCGTCACGGGAGACCATTGCTTTTTAAAAGATGTCACAATGGCAACAATAAAACCCGCAATGCCGCTGACCGCCACGGCGGGCATGAGAAACCCGGGAAGTGACGCCTCAGGTTTCAGCAACTGGTCCCAAACCGTGAGCGCGATGGCAACGACAATAAAAAGCAGGATCATGGTCTTGCCGACAGCGCCCCCAACTGTCATAGCCTGACTGCGGTCGTAAGTCGCCTCTGAAAAAACTTTCTCGCTTAAAACTGGATTTCCGGATCTCATACTGTGCTCCTTTATTAGAAAATAAATATTTAGGGTTGCCCAGGAACCAGGATCCCAGTTCCCCAGCAGCATCCTCTGGGATGCTGGTAACTGGGCACTGGTCCCTTTTTATATCGCGGCCCAGCGCAGCGCCACATGCATGACGATATTCGTATAAACACCGGCGATAATGTCATCCAGCATAATGCCGGCGCTGCCGCCTAAACCTTCAAATTTATTGCCTGGATAGATCTTGAGCATATCGAACGCCCGGAACACGAAAAACGCGGTCCAGAACACCGGCAACGTGGGCGGCAGCAGAAAAAATGCTATCATAACGCCCGCGACCTCGTCAATAACGATAGACCCGGGGTCTTTCTTACCGATGACTTTCTCGGCCCTTGCGCTTGCAAGAAATCCAACAACAGTGATGAAGACCGTGACCGCCAGATAAAGCGCGATATTCGGCATCAATGCAAAGGCTAACAGCCCGCCCAAGATCGTCGCAATGGAGCCCGGAGCAGCAGGTAAATACCCGACGTAAAAAAACGTGGCTAACAGTTCCGATATTTTATTGGCGATCATAAAGCCACCTTGCGCAGGTTAAGAAAATACGAAACCCCCGAGTTGACCGTCAGCAGGACAGTGACGAACATAAGGACGTTGATCAATGCGCCCCAGGCGTTCTCGATGGATCCGGTCCAGCCCTGGGAAAAACTCGACTGTTCAAGGATAAGAAAAAGCAGAATAACGCTAATGCTCACGATCTGAAAGACGGTCTTGATCTTTCCGGCCTTCTCGGCGGCGATCACCTGTCCGCGGTATAAACGAGCCACGCGCGAGAATGTCACTAAAACTTCACGAATAAAAACCAGAACGACCATCCAGGCCTCAAGAACGCCCAGTTGCACGAACATGATAAACGCGGCCAGGATGAGGAACTTGTCCGCCACCGGATCCATGATCTTTCCAAAGTCCGTAATCAAATTCTTTTTCTTGGCGAGATATCCGTCTAGAAAATCGGTCACGGCCGCGACAGTAAAGACTGCGGCAGCTAAAATGGTGGAGGACAAAGAGTTCCTGGCCAATAAATAGATAAAAAGAACCGTCCAAAAGAAACGGGATACGGTCAGAATATTCGGCAGGTTCATAGAGCCTCTCCTGCCAGGTCATATTCGTAAGCATCTGTTATCTTCACATCCACAAAATCTCCGGCCTTCAGACGCTTTTTGGAATGGACAAACACGCAGCCGTCCACCTCGGGCGCGTCATACTGACTTCTGCCTAAATAAGCATCCTCAGCGCCGTTTTGTTTTTCTTCGATCAAAACTTTCAGCGTTCGCCCGACAAAAGTCTGCTGGATCTCACGGGAAATACCCTGCTGCATCTGCATGAGTTCATTCATGCGCCGGCGTTTGGTTGCCGCAGGAACTTGGCCGGGCATATCAAAAGCTGCAGTATCTTCCTCCTTGGAATACACGAAAACCCCGACGCGCTCAAAACGAGAGGCGCGCACATATTCTTTCAGCTCCTGAAAATGTTCTTCGGTCTCACCGGGCATGCCGACGATAAATGTGGTGCGGATAAATCCGTCCTTTATGCGCCCGCGCATTTTGGAGATCAAATCTTTGGTGCCCTGGGTCGTGATATTGCGGTTCATGCTTTTTAACAAAGGATCACTGATGTGCTGCAGAGGAATGTCAATGTACGGTGTGATCTTGGGTTCGCTCGCCATGACATCGATCAACTCATCCGTCACGTGGGCCGGAAAGGCATAGAGCAGACGTATCCACTGAATATTTTTAAGTCCGCCGGAGACATGTTTTAAAAGCTTGGCCAAGGATTTCTCACGATAGATGTCCATGCCATAAGCGGTAATGTCCTGACCGATGATATTGATCTCTTTGACCCCCTGCTTGTCCAACCCCTCGATCTCCCTGGCGATGGATTCAATGGTGCGGGAGACGAATTTTCCTTTGATCTTCGGAATGGCGCAGAAACTGCAGGCGTTAAAACAGCTTTCGCAGATCTTCACATACGCAAAATGCTTAGGCGTGAGCAAATGCTGGGTGGGCATATCATCACGGTTCAGGCTGGGTGTTCCAACAAAGGCATCCACGTCCTTGAACTCCTTGACGAGGTCTTTGCCGTAACGCTGGGCCAGACAGCCGGCCACGATGACTTTCTTGATCTTCCCCTGTTTCTTGAGTTCGATGAGATCGAGGATAGTGTCGATGGATTCTTTGCGGGCATCCTCGATGAAGGAGCAGGTGTTGACGATCGCAATGTCGGCGTGTTCGACATCCACGATGCGATGGCCGTTTTTCTTGAGCCGCCCCAGGATCATCTGGGAGTCGACGAGATTGCGGGCGCAGCCCAAATTGATCACGCCCACTTTCTGACCGTATGTGGCCCGGTGGTCCTGAAGATCTTTCGTGGTGCGGATGACTTGGCTGTAATCTTTTCTACTTCTTGACGGATAAGCCATCTTTGGTGAACACCACTTTCTTGGCGCCTCGGTCGCTGGCGCCTAAAGCGCCGAGCATTTTACCGTTCAATTCGAATTCCAGCAGATTGATGTTCTTTCCCGAAAGCTCGATCTCGGTTTCGGCCTTCCAGCTTTCAGCGTCGCCTTTTTTCAAAGTGGATTGAAAGATGACTTGGCCGTCAACTTTGACCTGAAGCCAGCCGCTTTTGGCCGCACGGACGGTTAATTCAATGGGCTTGGATTTCTTGTCGGATTTTGCTTCAGGCGCTGCAGATTTCACAACCTCGGCTTTCTCAACAACAGGTGCTGTCGCGGCAACTTGCGCAACAGGCTTGATGGAAACTTCTTTCTTCTCTTCTTTGACAGGTGCCTCTTTAACCGTTGTCTCTCTGACTTTGGGCTTGGCTGTCGATACGGATTGGGCTTTCACGGCAGCTTTCTTGGTGGTTTTGGCAGAAAGCGTTGGCTGTTTAGGGTCAGATTTGGATCTGAAGAATAGAAAACCGAACACAATGACGACGACAACTACGGCCAGCTGACCTATACGGGACTTGAAGAAATTATTTTTCAAGACCGGACGAACTGCGTTTCGCAAAGTATTTCCGACCGGGATCGCAGAAGATATTTGTTTGTTCGGTTTAGATTCCTTAACGGCAGACGGCTGGGGCTTGGGGGCCGCGCTGTCCTGCATCCCATATTCCTGCAGAACCCTGGTCTCATCCAGCTCAAGGTATTTAGCGTAGATCTTGATAAATCCGCGGTAATAAAATGTCTGAAGTTTATGGACGGAATATCCCTGCTCAATGGACTTAAGCGCGTCCAACGGGATCTTGGTCGCCTCGTGGACCATTTCCAGGGTGATCCCCTTGTTCTGGCGGGTGTCTTTTAAAAGACAGGATATTTTATCCTTGCTGGGCGGGTTGGTCATCGGTCTTTCCTAGATTTTCGACCATCCATTTTTCTCGGTCGATAAGGATATCGCGGGCCTTGCTTCCGACATAAGGCCCAACGATGCCGTTTTGTTCCATGATATCAATTAAACGCGCGGCGCGCGAATATCCCAAACGCAATCGTCTTTGCAGGATCGACACCGAAGCCTGGTTCGTTTCGATCACAACCCGGACCGCTTCATCATACATCTCGTCTTCCTGTGCGCCGTTAGAGGCAGCGCCGGCAGGTTGATGTGTTGTGATGGCATCATTATATTCCGGGATCTGCTGGGGCTTGATAAAATCAATGACGCGCTTGATCTCCTCATCGGAAACATAGCTGCATTGACCGCGGGTCGGTTTGGCATCACCCGGTTTCATAAATAAAAGGTCGCCTTTTCCTAAAAGGTTTTCAGCGCCGTTCATGTCCAGGACCGTGCGCGAATCCACTTTCGAGGCTACTTTAAAAGAAACTCTCGCCGGAAAATTGGCCTTAATAACTCCGGTAATGACATCCACCGACGGACGCTGTGTGGCCAATATCAGGTGAATACCGACGGCGCGCGCCAGCTGGGCCAGTCGCGTGATGGCGCTTTCAATGGTCTTGGCTGACACCTGCATCAGGTCCGCCAGCTCATCGACGACAATGACCACATAAGGCATGATGTTGCCTTGTTGATGATAACCTTTAATATTGCGCACGCCGGCCTTGGCAAGCGTGCGATAACGATGTTCCATTTCATTAACGACCCAATTCAGAGCCCCGGAAACTTTTTTGGTATCAGTGATGACCGGACAGAGCAAATGCGGGATGTCATTATAAGCGACCAACTCGACCATCTTGGGGTCGACCATCAAGAATTTCACTTCCGCAGGCGAAGCATTGAACAAAATGGATGTGATGATGCTGTTTAAGGCCACGGTCTTTCCGGATCCCGTCGTCCCGGCGATCAAAAGGTGCGGCATGTCCGCAAGATCAGCGATAAGCGACTTACCCGAAATATCTTTACCCAAGGCCAGCATAAGCTTTGAGCCGGAAGAACGGAATTCGCTTTGAGAAAGAACATCTTTAAGATAAACCGAAGCGGATGCGCCGTTGGGGACTTCAATACCCACCCGGTTCTTGCCTGGGATCGGGGCCACAATACGAACCGACGGAACGCGCATGGCAAGAGCGATATCATCAGATAGAGTCGTTATCTTTTGGACCTTAACACCGGGCGCCGGTTCTAGTTCATACCGTGTGATGACCGGGCCGCGTTCAATGTCCGCGACACGCACACTGACTCCAAAGCTCGCAAGTGTTGTTTCAAGCGTCTTGGCGCCGCTGACAAGGCCTTCCTGGATACGGCTTGTTGAGACCTGCGGCGGGTCGTTTAACAGATCCAGGGACGGCAAATGATACTCGCCGACCATCTTCGGAGGCTCGATCGAAACATGCTCCTTCGGCTCTTTTTGTTCGACAATACGGATAACGGGCTTGGCAGTCGGAGATGATTCCTTGATTTCTTCCTTCCGCTGTTCTTCTTCGCGGCTTTTGGCCAATTCGGCTTTCGCCTTTTCGATGAGTTCCTTACCTTTTAAAATCTCAGGCTTCTCATTGTCCGGGCGTGATTTCTTGTCCGCCCGTTCGACCAATTGTTTGATCTCCTGCGCCCGACGGGTATCAACACTTTTGGGCTGTTTGATGCGGCCGGGTTCCCGCAAGGTCAGGATCTTCTCCCAGGCCAAAAAAAGCAGTTCATGCGCGGTCATGGAAACCTTGACAAATAGCGGAGTGAGCAAGAATTCACCGGTCAAGATCAATGCCAAGGCCCCGAGCGCGAACAAAATGATGTACGCTCCGACGCCGCCGAAATAGCGTATCAAAAAGTCCGACACGACCAATCCCACGATACCGGCAGATTCAAAATGATGGACCGCTCCTTTCAAGGAGGCAAGGCTAAGGATAGCGCTTGCCACACACAGAAGCACAAAGAAACTGACGAGTTTAGCGACGGAAAACCGTATGATGCGGTTGGTCAGACGGTTCCAGCTCCAGAACAGCATGAATAAAACGATCAGATACGCGCTTTTACCGAACGCAAAGAAAAGTGCTCCGGCGGCATACGCCCCGAAGATGCGGACCCAGTTCTGGGCGGGAATGTTAGGTTGGGATGTGTACCACGATAGATCGGTAGGAACAAATGAAACCAAACTGGCCAAGAGTATTAGCCCCAATGCCAGGATGATAATACCTTTTACTTCACTGATATGATCAGATTTCATGAAACTCTCAGAGATCTTTTAAGATAATTCTCCCGGCTAAAACGGCAGAACCAGGGTTTCTCGGCGGAAATGTTCAGGCAAGGGCCATTGACGGCCCCTGCCCAAAACGCTTATTCCGCTTGTTTCTTACTGAGGTTGGCCCGTTTCATCTGGTCAATCTCGATAAGTTTCACCTTAAACCTGTCTCCGACTTTAACGACCTCATTGACATCCTTCACATAGGTCTTGGCGAGTTCGGATACGTGGACCAAACCCTCCCGACCCGGAAGGAACTCAACGAAAGCGCCAAAATTCACAACGCGCTTTACCACTGAATCGTAAACTTGTCCGATCTCAGGCTCCATTGTCATGCCCTTGATGAACGCGACCGCCTTATCCAAGGCATCCTTGTCAGGAGAAGCAACTAGGATCGTGCCGTCCTCTTCAATATCAATGGAATTGACACCGGTCTCTTCAATGATCTTGCGGATCATCTTACCGCCGGGTCCAATGACCTCACCGATCTTTTCCTGATTGATCTGAATGGTGGCGATGCGCGGGGCAAACGGCGAGAGTTCCGTGCGTGCCGCCGGGATCGTTGCCAGCATCTTTTCCAGGATCATGATCCGGGCCTCGCGGGACTGGTCAACGGCCTTCTCCAAAAGATCGACGGGGATGCTGTTAATTTTAAGGTCAAGCTGGATCGCGGTGATACCGTTCTTGCTGCCGGCGACCTTGAAATCCATGTCGCCGAAATGATCCTCCATGCCCATGATATCGGTGATCAAAACAGCCTTGCCCTCGCCCGAAATAAGACCGACCGAAATACCGGCCACCGGTTCCTTGATCGGAACGCCGGCGTCCATCAAAGACAACGTTCCGGCGCAAACCGAAGCCATGCTCGATGAACCGTTGGATTCCAGAATTTCGGAAACAACGCGGATGGTGTATGGGAATTCTTCTTTAGTCGGAAGGACGGCACGGATGGATTTCGCAGCGAGTTCACCGTGACCGATCTCACGACGTCCCGGACCGCGCATGGGTTTTGTTTCCCCGACGCTGAAGGACGGAAAATTATAATGCAGCATGAAGCGTCTGTAAGTTTTCCCTTCAAGCGCTTCGATCAACTGCTCATCTGTTTTCGTGCCGAGCGTGACAACCGCCAAACTTTGCGTTTGTCCGCGGGTGAAAAGGCTCGACCCGTGCGTGCGCGGAAGAACGCCGGCCTCGCAGGAGATCTCGCGGACGTCCTTAAGACCGCGGCCGTCGGCGCGTTTTTGACGGTCGAACACATTGTTGCGCACGACCTCATACTGGATCTGGTCATAGACCGCGGCAACAGCGCCTTTTTTAATCTCTCCGCCTTGAGGAGCGAATGACTGATACACGCTCATGTCGGCCGTCAAAGTGTCGAAAAGCGCGTTGAGAGCACCTTCGCGTTCTTTCTTGTCAAAGATGGTGCTGTAGATCTCTCCCAGTCTCTTGATGGAAAGATCACGGATCTTCTTCACAAAATCCGGATGATGCTGGACCAATTGATATTTGACTTCCTTCTCTCCGACGGCTTTCTTAAAGTCCAACTGGAACTTTCGAGTCGTCTGGATGTGCTCAAAAGCAAATTTGAGAGCCTCTTTGATCTTGGCTTCAGGAACTTCGGCGGCTTCGCCCTCGATCATGACGATCCCGTCATGATTTCCAACGACAACCAAATCCATAGCACTGCTCTCACGCTGTTTGAATGTCGGATTGGCGACCAGTTGTCCGTCCACCAAAGCGACACGCACGGCGCCGAGCGGGCCGTTAAACGGAATACCGGAGATCATCAAAGCGGTTGAAGCGCCGATGATCGCAGGCACGTCAGGATCGTTATCCACGTCATGGCTCAATACTGTGGCCACCACCTGGACGTCGTTATAAAAACCTTCCGGGAAGAGCGGACGCACCGACCGGTCGATAATACGCGAATTTAAAACTTCACTTTCCGTGGATTTTCCTTCGCGCTTAAAAAAACCGCCTGGTATTTTGCCGGCGGCATAAGTTTTCTCCTGATATTCCACCATCAGCGGGAAGAAATCGATATCTTCCCTGACCTTATTGGCCATACACGCGGTCACAAGAACGATGGTTTCTCCGATAGTAACTGTCACCGAGCCGTTGGCCTGTTTAGCCAGCTTGCCGGTTTCAACAATAAGTTTCTGAGCCCCAAAAGGGACCTCTACACGATGCAATTTCATGGCGGTCCCTTTTATTTGCGCAGATTGAGTTTATCGAGAGTTAATTCGTATTGCTTGGGGTCTTTTTGGGAGAGGTAATTGAGCAGACGGCGTCTTTTACCAATCAACGTTAATAACCCGCGGCGGGAATTGAAATCTTTGCTATGCCCTTTGAAATGATCATTAAGATCATTGATCCGCTCCGTCAGAAGCGCGATCTGAACGACCGGTGAACCGGTGTCCTTGGCATGTGTTTTATGTTTTGTGATGATCTCCGATTTTTTATCTTTAACCTGTGCCACTTTTACATCCTCCTTGATTTGGCCTTTCTTCCAGTTCGATGCCGGATCTCCTATAGATCGGCATAGTCAGGCCGTAATATATTATTGATCTTTTTGATTGGGGGTTATTCTACTATTGGGCCTATTAATAGTCAAGCTCAAATACAGCAGGTCCGGACAAATTCCTGGGGTAAAAATCAAGGGTTACTTACCCCGGCCTGCGCTGCAGTCCTGTCCTCGAGAGTCATGATCCTTACTTTTTTCTTATGGGAGATGATGAGGATCGGACCCGAATAATCGCCGGCCTCGAAGGAGCGACTTAGCGTCGCCTCTAAATCTTTGGCCAATAAGCGCTTATATTGAATGCTGTCTTTCGCATGCTCTGCGAATTCTTCCACGATCCGGGCCACCCCGGAATTGAACCCTAACCGGCTTATCCTGCTGTAGGACTCCAAAAATGGATCAAAAGAAGTCTCAGCATCCTGATCCGCTCCTTTAACATCCATTGAAGATTTAAGATACTTTTCGATGTCCCTGGGGCCCGTATAAAATCTGCCTGCGGTTAAGACTGAAGATGCATATTGAAGGCTCACCGCATTTCTTAGAAGTCCTGCCACTGTCTTGCGCTTTCCAGATTGCGCTGTTCCCCGAACCGGCCGCTTTAGCTTCCCCATCCTGGCTTCTTTGTATTTCTCGATGGATTCGTAGCGCTGTCCATCGGCAATGACTTCAATGGAGCTCTCTTGACCCAAAACGAAAGGAGTCCGCGCAGCCAGGCAAAGAACACATCCAAAGATTAATACTGTGATGCCCCGGTTAATATTCATAATTACCAAATCTTCTGTTGCGCATTAGTGATCAGGGTCTTATACTTAAAACGTTATGAACCCATACGCTATCGTTCTTGTCATCGTTCTCATCATTGCAGCCGCGAGTATGTCATTGCAATATCTCAAGGGTATCGGAAAATCTTTCCAAACCAGTGAAGAAGCCTCTGCCATCAATTCCGGAACGCTCAAGCAGCAGCAAAAACAGCAGGCCCAGGACGCCGAAGAACAGCGTCGGGCGTACATGGAAAGCGTCAAGCAAAGATTGCGCGACAGTCAACGCCGCTGACGGATCTGTCCTCCGCTTTGAAATCCTCATTACAGCCGGTTTCAGACCGCAAAAACCTTCATAGGGTCCTATCAATGTTCCTTAGACTCAAGGATACGGCGGGTCATTTCCTGTTCATAGAGTGACTCAATCTTCGACAGCATACGGGGCCCCAGAAAATGACGGATGGCAAGTTCAATGGCATTCAAACGGCTGATCAAATAAGCATACTGAGCGTCGACAATGGTCTTATTCCCCTTAGAAAACTTCTGCTCGAGCCCCTCGCGTTCCTTATTTGAAATGTAAGTCTTAAAATCATCGATCCATTTGCGGGTATCCGGTCCGCCTTGCCGTTGGTATCCCTCAAGCTGACCCAATATGAACCGATCCACCCGAACCTGGGTGAACTTGCGATCGATCCTATCCAAACTCTCTTTGGTCGTTTTATAGCACCAAATCAGATATCTCTGGATCAGGGCCTTTTCTTTAGAGCTTATTTTGAGTGGGCGAGGCATAAAACCGGAAAGAAACCATTAAAACAATATTTCACTATTAAGACGATTGATATCCAAGACCATATCATTGGCGATATTTTCAAGAGCTCGACGGGCGGGACTGTTCGAAGGATTAAAAAATACTACACACACCAGAATGATGACCGCCGTCACAAGCAAATATTCTATGACATTCTGGCCTCTGGCACTTCTATTTTTCAAGATATTGTTCTTAAAGGCGGACTTCATGTATCCTCCCAAAAACCGCTAAAATTTGATGCAGCTCAACTATAACATATCCGCCGGAATAACTCAACGGAACATCCGAAAGCTAAACCTTCGCGACCGCATCCCCGACATAAACCTCTTTGGCAACCTTAAGACCGATGAGTTGTCCCTTTCGCGCGGATGTGACATTCTCATTTTCGATCTGCATAGAGGAAACCGCCTGCGTCAGGCTTCCTTTATTCCCTTCGATGATCAATCTGTCCCCTTTCTTGATGGTCCCCTTGTCTATCCTGATGACGCAAACCTTGATCTTGTCAAAATAATGGGTCACCTCACCGACCTGAGCCGATTTGGGAATCTGTTTGGATGCGCTGGTTTTGGATTTCGGCTGTGACGAAAATGCCGTTTGCTTTTTATGAACCGGTTTGGCGAGCTTGGTCTTCTTTGGAGTTACCTTTTTCCTGATCGGAGGTTTTGCGATCTTACGGGCTGGAGAAAGTCTTTTAACCTTGGCAGGCTTTTTAACTTTCCTGGAAGATTTCCGGGGTCTTCTGCGTCTCTTGAGGGCAGCCTTGAATATTTTCCTGACCGCGCTAAGGACTTTTTTGAGCAACGACATGGCTCATGAATTCCCGGATACTAGATGAACAGACCGATCCAAAACACAAGAAAAACGTGCGCCAATAGTCGAAAATATCTTGCGGCTTGGGCACAATAGAACGAATTCCATCAAATCAACACAGGGGGATGAAAGAAATGCCGGGCATAAACCCGGGCAAAATCCTACTTGATCTCAATAAGGGAATTGATATCCCCAAAAGAATTTCGCTCTTTCATGGCATTTTGAGGGTCTTCCTGCCATTTTCCGTCGATGATAAACTGATACTTATAAATGCCCGGCTTTAACGCCAAGGTTATCCGCCATGTACCGTTATCATTATTCATCCGGCAGGACTCATCCAGGGACCAGTCATTGAAACTTCCGGTGACATAAACCGACTGGGCATCCGGAGCTTCTATGGTGAACGTCGTGGTCAGAAGATCCTGGGTCTCCTGCTTGACCAGGTCTCTCATGCGCTGGGAAAGACCTTCGGGAACGATGGTCTCTTCAGCCGCCGTTTCGACCTGAGGAGTTTCTATCTTTTGAGGTTCCACACGCTCACCCTTTTCCAAAAGGATCAATTCCTTGGCGAGGCTAAAGTAATCCTTGGAACCGCGGCAATACTTGTCGTACTTGATGACCGACTCGCCCATCACAGCCGATTCCTTAAGCTTCACGTTGATGTGGATGATCGTTGAGATCAGGATCCCGTCGAATTTCTCTTTCATTTTCGCCAGCATGGCAAAGGAATGGCGCAGACGGGAGTCGAACATGGTGATGAGAACTCTGCATGTGACCGGATGATTCAATCGGTCGCGGATGAGATTGATGATGTCCATCAAATGATCAACGCCCTGCATCGAAAAACGACTCGTCTCAACCGGGATGATGACCTCGTCGCTGGCACGGATGGAATTAACCGTCAAAAAGCCAAGACTTGGCGGACAATCGATCAAAATATAATCGTATTGATCTCTGATCGTGTTGATGACTTCGATGAGCTTTAATTCACGGCCAATTTCATCAGCCAGCTCTTGCTCCAAAGTCCCGACTAGAATATTGGAAGGAACAATATCAAAATTATTATCCACCTTTTTGATGATATTCTCGATCTTCAGTTTGCGGGGAGTGAGTTTCGATATGACATTGTAAAGGCTGTTCTGATCATCGATATTGAGCCCCAAGGTCGCGTGCGCCTGGGGATCAAGGTCGATCAAGAGGGTCCGCTTTCCGTTTAGCCCCAACGTGGCCGCGAGATTGATAGCCGACGTTGTTTTTCCGCAGCCCCCTTTTTGATTCGCAATCGAAATGATTTTCATATCTTTCGGTCTCCCTTTTAATTTGAAAAACTTATATCGTCGACAAGAACAATACCTTTTTTATTCTGGACGTTCCAAGATTCCAGGACAAAAGACAGATCTGTGACATTGGTCATATCCGTCAAACGGATCTTATCCAGCGGGATGCTCAGGTGCTCCCACTCCAGACCGATATCCTGAAGAAAATACGTTGCTTTTTCATTCTTCTGGTTCGACAAGGTCAACTTGACGACCCCCGGATAACCAGCTTCCATGCCGCGAATGGAAATATTCAATTTGCGGAATTTAGAAATGTCTTTTGAAGGCACGGCCAATGAAAATGTCTTCACCGGCGGATAGGGATATCCTAGATCATAAGAAATGCGGATAGGGTTATTGTTCAAGGAATAGACGATGCGATTTTTGAGGTCCAATTGTTGGCGGTTCAAAAATGCCGTGAGCCCGTAAAATGAACTGGCCAGGATTATGAGCGTGATCACAATATTCATGGCCAGCCAAGCAGAATTCAGCTTTCTCTTCTTGGTTTCCTGAACACTATTTTTCTTGCCAAGATAAACCTTGGCTAAATGATCGTAAATTTCGTCGCGGTTCATAGATATGATTTATGTAATTGGGGGTTATTCAAAGAGTTACATTTCAATAATATCAAAACTATTTTAAATTAAAACTAATATATTGTTTTTTTTCGCCACACAATGAAAGTTTTCTCGTCGAGAAATTAATATCGTCTAAAAATAGGACATCAAACAATATTTATTACTTCAAACATTCCGGAAAAATTCATATTCATAACATAGCTGTACCACGTGAGATAGGAACCATTGGTTTGCGTTCGGAAATCTTTCGGCAAAAAAAAAGACCCCCGCGTTTTCACGCGGGGGTCTTTAATACCACTTAACTCGTTGACGTCAATTAGAATGTAACGGCAACGTGCGCGATGGCTTGCGATGCAGATTTGCGGCTTACAGAAGACGTTTCCGCAAACGCATCACCCGGGAAGAACACACCCAGGTTCAAACCGAAAAGAACATCTTCGGTGTAGTTATAAGTGATATCGGCATCTATTTCCTGACCGAGGTGCTCGTTTGAAGTAACGGCAGTAGATTCATTTGCAGTCGCGTTAACTGAGGTTCCATCTGGCTGAACCAAGAATGTACAGTCCGTTGCCAAACCACTTGAGCTACCGCATTGACGATCAAGTGATTCATCCGCCCAGAGCTGTGTCCAGCTCAACTTGGCGGTGACATCTTCGATCGGAGTGACTGCGGCAGAGACTTCGGCAATATGCGCGTTGGTCAAGTTAAACAGCGCATTGTAGATCTTGCCGCTGGCCTGAGATTCAAACATCGGATCCCAGCCATTGAACGTGCCTCTTTTGGCGCCTGAAGCCGTAACATCACTAGCAGTAGGAACAGCATCACCGGAAACGTAGGTATAAACACCCTGTAGAACCGGTTTATATTTCTCCACATCCTCCTGCTTAACTTGATAGTTCACGATTGCCTGAGCACCCATGGCATCGCGTTTTTCGTTAACAATCGTGCTGGAAGAGTCACTGATGGAGGTTCTTACACCAGTCTGCCAAGCAACTTCAGCCTGCAGGTTCAATCCGGAGACCGGATTGGTACTGGCTCTTAAACCCGGCACATAGACCTTGTTGGTCTTTTCGAACGGACTAGCACCACCAATGTTGTCCGAACGATCAATCTTGCCGAAGAAATAAGCTTCGACTACGGAATTCATGTCATCGCCAAGCTGATAATTGGCGTTGACACCGAAGAGATCGACATCATCGTTCTTGTCGCTGTTTCCAGCAATAACATTGCTATCTTCTTTGGAAACGAAGATATCGATGGTCAAAGGCTTGTAATCCAAAATAGCCTTGACAGCATCATGAGCGGTCGCGAGCGTCAAATCGCCGGCAAAACTGCCGATGTTGCCGCTTCCGCTGTTGTTCGGACCGCCATCACCGATAACGAAACCGTTACCATAGTGAAGGATCTGACGACCAACAACCAAGGTCAAGGGAGAATACAAAAATTCCCTTAACGTCACATAAGCGAGGTTAATGTCTATGTTATTGGCCTGACCGCTTGTGCCTAAGTCAGTACCCCAGGCGCGCTCATTCAACAGCTGAATGACCGTCTGGACGTTGTCCGAGAGATCGGCATCGACGCGCAACTGGGTCTGCGTCATACCGAAACTCTGGTTGCGGCGTTCATCGTTCTCACCGACACCACTACCTAGATCAAAACGATCTCTGTAGACGTAAGAGGAATCGATCTTTCCGCTCACTTTTACGTTCTGTACAGCAGCGAATGCCGGGGACGCGAGTAACGCGACAGCGGCAATCACCAGGGTTAATTTACGTAACATTTGTTCTCCTCCAAAAAGTTAGGGGTCGGTTTTGCCTAAAAACTTTCCCCAATATATGATCACTAGGAATATATATGGCCTAGACAATTGCATCTTTAATAGGCCCTTTGCAGATGATTCCCGACGTTTAGATTTCCATCCCCCCTTTCTGTGTCAGTTTGAAATCACCATAGGGTTGAGTGTGCACGTATTCTCACACAGCACCCTGGGAGTGTCAATATTTTTTCGACTTTTTTTAGGTAGTTAAATTTTATCAATAGAGCGGGATTTTAACGGTTTTCGTCGTCTAGGAAAGCTGTTTTATGGATAGTTTCAGATGTTGGACGCGACACAAAAATATTTCCGCTGAAACCAAAAACGTTGCAATATCATCAGAAACAGCTTAATTGCACGCGTGGAACGCACGTCAAACATCGGCCAAAGAATAACGCCCCCGGACCGAATCGAACGGTCAACCTAGGCCTTAGGAGAGCCTCGCTCTATCCAAATTGAGCTACGGGGGCATTTCAAACTTCATGAAAACATTATGATCTTTTAACAGTTCAGCTGCAAGTGCCGCCTTCCTATGGATTATCAACCCTGCTGTCTTCTCTATATATCTCCAGCTGCTTTAGGAACTCTTCAGGCGCCTCATAACCCAAAACCCTGGCCTCATCAAGATAAGGAATAGCCTCTTTTATACTTCCGTTCCTTGCCAATATGATTGATAAATTGACATAAGCATCTAAATAGTCATTTTTATTGTCAATTGCTGACTTATAGCTGCTAATTGCATCATTATCCTTCTCTAATGCCGCATATGAATTGCCCAAATTGTAATAGGCCCTGTCATGCTTGGGGTTTGCCTCAACCGCTTTTTTGTAGAACTCGATCGCCTCCAGATAACGGCCGCCGGATTCGCTTAAAAAACCCAGATTAAAGTATGCTTCAGCGGATTTCGGGTCCAATTCAATAGCCTTTTGGTAGTTGGCCACCGCCTCTTCGGTCTGGCCCAAGATATGATAAACAATCCCCATCTGGAAGAACGCATCCGCGGAGGCCGGAGCCAAAGCAGCATATTTCTGCGCAGACTCCAGGGCCTGATTGAGCTGACCGGTCTTGCTATAAAGTTCCGATAGACGCCGGTAAACAGCCGCATCCTTGCCTCCAGCTTCGATATAACGGCGGAAGGCCATAATCGCCTGGGCCAGATCCCCCTTTTGCTCTAAAGCCAGCGCCTCCTGCCAAAACGTGGCAGAATCCTGCGCTACAGGACTGGTCACCGGGATCTCCGTTTTGATCCTTGGGAACAGCACGACCAGCGCGGCGCATACGATCATGGCCGCCCAGAAATACACGCTTTTTAGGATCTGTAATTTCGAATATTGTGAAGATTTCATGTTCAAACCCTGATTTATAATGATCTCAAACGGTCTTTGGCCAAACGATACATGTCTGCCTGATCATTGGCCTCAATAGCCTTTTGAAAAACACCTTCAACCATTATCAATATCTCGGAATTATACGGATTGACCTTAACCGCTTGAATATACCGCTCGATGGATTCTTGCGTTCGGCCCTGAAGCCTGTACAATTCACCGAGTTCCAATAACGCCTTAAAATGCGCTCTGTCTAGAAGGCACGCCTGCTCATAATAGGACACCGCCGTCTTAACATCTCCCAAAGTCCGGTAAATGCGGCCCAGATTATAATACGGTTCGGCATAAGCCGGCCTGTCGAAGATGGCCTTTTCATACAGATCAATGACCGCACGAACGCGCGCCGAATCTTCTGCGCGTTGGGCATCATCCATTGCGATAGCCTGAACGTCAGCCAGACGCGTCAATGCCGAACGCACCTGACCGCTTTCAAGATACGCGTCAGCCAATTTGCTGTACGCCAGCCATTTCGCCGTCTTCGGATTGCTATTGAGCTGATTTTGCCAAAGTGCTACGGAGTCTTTCCATATCAAAGTTCTTTGCATGCTCATCCAGACCATGGAACCGAGCGCAACCGTCAAGGCACACAGAATAGCATAAAACCAAAAAATTTTCCTCTGCGAAGATCGCAAAAGCTGTTCTAAAACCACAGCACCCCACAGGCAGAACCCCAAGCTTGGCAGATACATGAAACGGTCCGCAACGCTTCCCAGAATCACACTAAAACGCAAAATAAAAAATATACTTCCTAGATAGAACAGAAACGCAAACACAAGCCACCGGTCGCTTCGTCTGAACCAGAACCAGGCCAGCATCATGAGGAAAAACACCAGATTCCATAGATAGGACATGTTCTGAAAAGACACCGGGAACGGCAGTTCATAGAACAGCGCGGTCTGGCCGGGAATAAAGAATTTGATCACATAAAAATTGAAGCACCATACCCAAACCAGGACATCTTCAACGGCATAGCCTTTCATGACCTGGGCATTGCCGACAAAACTCATCCATGCGACGGGCATGAGTACAGCCGCGAAATATCCTTTATTGAAGATGTCCCGCCAGCGGATATTCCCTTTATAGAACCAATCACACAACAACAGAACGACGGGAAGACTCAATGCCATGGATTTGGCGAGGATACTTAAAAACCCCAAGCCGATACTCAGGCATAGGAATCTTTTGCGGGAGCAATCGAGATATTTAAGATAGACCAGTATCGAGGATAGATAAAAAACAGAATATAGAACATCCTTGCGCTGGGTCACCCACGCTACCGACTCCACGTGCAGCGGATGGATGCCGAAAATGAGCGCCACCAGGGCCGATGCCGCGACAGTCAAACCCAGACGCCGGGCCAAGATCATTGCCAAACCGGTCACAACCAAATGCAACAGCAGATTATTCAAATGATAAACGAATGGGGCAGCGCCGAAGAATTTGTACTCGAAAGCAAAAGACAACGTCGTCAGCGGAACATACGTCTGATTGACGGTGGTTGTGAAAATATCCCAAACGTTTTGGATGCTCAGCGGCCGCAGGAAACGGTTTTCCAGAAGATGAACATCATCGTCCAGATTGACAAAATCATTGCTCAAAGAAGGCGCGTACACGAAAAAAACGGCCAGCAAGACAGCGACGAACAGCGATCGGGAGAGAAAACCGGAAGAAAAACGCAGAGAAGAAAACATACGGTCATTCACGGCCGTCATTGAACCGATCACCAAAGTACACGGGTCCGTTCAAAACCGACGGCATCGTCCTGGAGTTTTAAAACGTTCTGGCCGTTAAAAAGACTGACATCAAGAACATACCCCAAAGACGCCGCAAAATCCAGAGCTTTAATACTTGCCTAATCGATAACTTTGCAGGACTTTCATATAATTGGCGCGTTCAAACGCTTCGGGGTTGGCGCACGATTTCTGGCTCATGCTGCCGCGCATCTGATCAACGGAAACATATTCTTTATTTTTCATCCATTCTTCCAGATTCCTAAGAACATTCCCCGCATGCCCGATGCCGTTTTTCAAAAGCGCGGAACACATCATCGTAACGTCGGCCCCGGCCATGATCATCTTGATGGCATCCTCGGCGGTGTGGACACCTCCCGTGGCGGCCAGGCTGCATTTGAGACGGCCGTAGAGGATCGCGATCCATCTTAACGGAAGGCGCATTGCCTGCGGCGTGCTTAAATGCAGGCTTGGAAGGACCTCAAGATTTTCCAGATCGATATCCGGCTGATAGAACCGGTTGAACAACACCAGTCCATCAACGCCCGCGTCATCAATGCGCTTGGCCATATTGGCCATGTTGCTGAAATAAGGCCCGAGCTTCACCGCGATCGGGATGCGCACCGATCTTTTAACGGAGGCAATGATATCCAAATACGTCTGTTCAACATCCTGTCCATGGACATTCGGATCCGTCGGGATCATATAAATGTTGAGCTCCAGCGCATCGGCCCCTTCTTCTTCGATATAACGGGCGTATTTGGTCCATCCGCCTAGGGAATGACCATTGAGACTGCCGATGACCGGAACACGGATGGCTTTCTTCAGTTTGGCGATGTGACCGAGATATTCTTCCGGTCCGAGCAGAAAATGGGCCGGCTCCGGATAATAGGACAGCGCTTCTGCGTAACTTTCCGTCCCTCTCATCATGTGCCTTTCCAACGAAAGGCTCTCCTGAATGATCTGTTCCTCAAATAGGGAGAAACAGACGATCGCGCCCACACCCTCATCTTCAAGGCGCCGGCAATCATCGATACTGCGCGAGATCGGCGAGGCCGAGGCCACCAGAGGACTGCGTAATTCCAAACCCAGATATTTTGCTTTCAGGTCCATAGTCACTTTTTTGCGATGCCTAACCTTTTTGTTCGGTTGTCCCTTGAGCGGCAAGCTCTTTGAGCATTTGCCAGCGGAAATCCGCGTCTTTCTGAGCCATTTCGATAAGACGTTTGGCCTGTTCAGGATTGCTTTTGAGCAGCATTGTAAAACGATTCTGCCGATAGGCAAATTCCCGAATGGGCATTTTGGGGTCTGCCGAATCCAGCTGGAACGGATTCTTACCGTCTAGCGCCAGCATCGGATTATAACGGAACAAGGGCCAATATCCCGTGGCCACCGCCATCTTCTGATCCTGCAAGCCATCTTTCATCTCAATGCCGTGGGCGATGCAATGGCTGTAGGCAATGACCAAGGACGGGCCTTCATACGCTTCAGCCTCCAGGAACGTCCTGAGCGTATGCTCGTCTTTTGCCCCGAGAGCGACCGAGGCGACATACACATGACCATAGGTCATCGCCATGCGCGCCAGATCCTTTTTCCCCATACTTTTTCCGCCGGAAGCAAACTTGGCCACCGCGCCTCTCGGTGTTGACTTTGAGGCCTGCCCCCCGGTGTTTGAATATACTTCCGTGTCCAAAACCAGGATATTCACATTTTTCCCTGAGGCAATGACATGGTCCAGACCGCCGTAACCGATATCATAGGCCCAGCCGTCGCCGCCGATGATCCACACGCTTTTTTTGACCAGCATATCAGCCACGCTTAAAAGCTGACGGGCTTCCAGCGACCCGACGGACTTTAGCTTGTCTTTCAAAATAGCCACACGCTCGCGCTGTTCAAATATGTCGGACTCCTCGACCTGCTTGGCATTGATGACGGCATCGACCAACTCCTGACCGAGCGTTGAGGCCAGCTTCATACACAGTTCGCCGGCGAATTCCTTTTGTTTATCGACGGCCAGACGCAGCCCCAGACCGTACTCGGCATTATCCTCAAAAAGCGAATTCGACCAGGCCGGCCCCCGCCCTTCTTTGTTGGTCGTCCACGGCGTCGTCGGTAGATTGCCGCCGTAAATGGACGAACAGCCCGTAGCGTTGGCCACCAGCATACGGTCGCCGAAGAGCTGGGAAACAAGTTTGATATACGGCGTTTCCCCGCAGCCGGAACACGCGCCGGAGAATTCGAACAGCGGCTCAAGAACCTGCGACGACCTCACCGATGTTTTCTTGACGAGGTTACGGTCGATCTCAGGGATATTCAGGAAGAAATCCCAGTTCTTTTTCTCTTCGTCCCGGATAGGCCGCTGGTCATGCATATTGATCGCTTTTAGCTTTGTCTCGGTCTTATTCTTGACCGGACAGACATCCACGCATAATCCACAGCCCGTGCAATCCTCGGGCGCGACTTGCAGGGTGTATTTCAGATGTTTCCATTCGATATCGCGCGCCTGGGTGGATTTAAAGGCTGCCGGAGCGTTCTTTAACGTGCCGGGCTCATAAACTTTGAAGCGCACGACCGAATGCGGACAGACCATGACGCATTTGCCGCATTGAATGCAGATGCTTTCATCCCAGACCGGGATCTCCTGGGAGATGTTGCGCTTCTCCCACTTGGCGGTTCCGACGGGATACGTGCCGTCGACCGGCATGGCGCTCACGGGGAGCGAATCGCCTTTATACGCCAGCATGCAAGCCGTCACTTGTTTGACAAAATCCGGCGCCTCATCAGAAACCGCCTTGAGTCGGGATATCTTACCAGTGACTGTCTTGGGATAATTGACCTCGAACAAATGTGCAAGCGAATGATCGACGGCGTTAAAGTTCATCGCCACGATATGCTCGCCTTTTTTCCCGTAGGATTTCTGGATAAAATCCTTGATCGAACGGATGGCCTGGTCCTTGGGAAGAACGCCGGAAATGGCAAAGAAACAGGTCTGCATGATGGTGTTGATGCGTCCTCCCATCTGGGATTCACGCGCCACCTTGTAGGCGTCGATCACATAGAATTTCAGTTTCCTGTCGATAATGGTTTGCTGGACCTCGCGCGGGAGGTTCTCCCAGACTTGATCTTTGTCGAATGGCGCGTTAAGCAGGAACACGCCGCCTTCCTCGGCTTTTTCCAGCAGATCGAATTTCTGCAAGAAATCGAACTGATGACATCCGATAAAATTGGCCCGCGTCACCAGAAACGGCAGTTCAATAGGATCTTTGCCGAAACGCAGATGCGAAACCGTCTGCGAACCTGACTTCTTGGAGTCATAGACAAAATACCCTTGAACGAACAGGTCGGTATTATCGCCGATGATCTTGATGGAATTCTTGTTGGCCCCGACCGTGCCGTCTGAACCAAGACCGTAGAAGATCGCCCTCACTCCGCCGGTATTCTCAATGATGTAATTGGTGTCGTAATCCAGGCTCAAATGCGAGACATCATCATTGATCCCCACTGTAAAATTATTTTTCGGCTTGTCCTTGGTCAGCTCATCCAAAACCGCCTTGACCATGGCCGGCGTAAATTCCTTGGATGAAAGGCCATAACGCCCGCCGATGATCCTGGGCGTCTGCATAAAATGTCCGTGTGAAAGGTTCTCAAAGACCGACTGCACGACATCCAGATAAAGCGGCTCTCCGCTGGCCCCTGGCTCTTTCGTGCGGTCC
Organism: uncultured Planctomycetales bacterium; assembly: GCA_964561885.1. GTDB lineage: Bacteria > Omnitrophota > Gorgyraeia > Zapsychrales > Fredricksoniimonadaceae > JAGNTT01. The sequence goes on from CAZLRE010000003.1 coordinate 25,373, forward strand.
AAAACTGCGATGGCTTTGACCGTTTTCGGTAAAGCCGTAATAAAATGTTCACTGTCGAACGGCCGGTATAGCACCACCTTCAGCACGCCGACCTTTTCCCCCGCAGCCAATAACTTGTCGACCGTGACTTTGGCCGTGGCCGCGCCGGAGCCCATGACCACAACAACCCTCTCAGCCTGCGGATGTCCGTGATATTCAAAGAGGTGATAATGACGGCCGGTCAATTGAGCGAACCTGTCCATGGTTTTCTGAACAACATCCGGACATTTTTGATAGAACGGATTGACGGATTCTCTCGCCTGGAAATAGACGTCGGGATTCTGGGTCGTCCCGCGGATGACCGGATGATCAGGCGTTAATCCGCGCTTGCGGTGGGCCAGGACCAGATCCTCGTCGATCATCGCGCGAATGATCTCATCAGAGATGTCATGGACTTTAACCAATTCATGGGACGTCCTGAAACCGTCAAAGAAATGCAAGAACGGTATGCGCGAGTCCAGCGTCGCGGCCTGCGCGATCAAGGCCAGGTCCCTGGCTTCCTGGACAGAGGAAGAACACAGCATGGCAAAACCAGTCTGGCGGGCGGCCATCACATCACTGTGGTCGCCGAAAATGGACAAGGCTTGAGTCGCCAAGGAACGGGCTGCGACATGAAAAACCGTGGGGGTCAGCTCGCCGGCGATCTTGTACATATTGGGGATCATGAGCAAAAGCCCCTGCGAGGCAGTGAACGTCGTGCACAAGGCCCCGCGCTGCAACGCCCCGTGCAACGCGCCGACGGCACCGGCCTCGCTTTGCATTTCTTGAACAAAAGGCACAGTATCCCAGATATTTTTTCTGCCGTGGCTGGACCATTCATCAGCGAGCTCGCCCATACCCGATGAAGGAGTGATCGGATAAATGGCGATCACCTCACTGGTTTTAAATGCCACATATGCCGCCGCTTCATTCCCATCAATGCTTACGATCAAAGACTTCTCTTTTTGCGTTGACACGACCATTACCCTCTTTTTAGGTTTCGATATGATGTCACTGTAATATCAAATCTTATTATATTCCGGTCCTTTTAGAATTTGAATGATTATGCCGACTTTATTAATATGGGGGGCCGTCATTGTTGCCCCATTCAAATTTTCAAGGAATCTGATTTGCTAACAAATGCGGGGCAGTTGTTCTCCCGAGATCATATCCACGATGCGGTTGGCGCCGATCCTGCTTTTTAAAATGACCCTTGCTTCCCCGGAGCCGCCAACTTCGCCGATCACACAGGAGCCTGCGCCCTGCGGATGGCGGCGCATGATCCCCAAGGCTTTTTCAACCTCCGCTTTTGAAACAAATGCCACGAACCGTCCTTCGTTAGCGACATACAGCGGGTCAAGCCCCAGCATTTCGCAGGCCGCGGTAACATCCTGACGCACCGGGATCGCATCTTCTGTAATAAGAATTCTGTTATTAGCCATCTGCGCGATCTCATTTAGGGCGCTGGCAACACCGCCGCGCGTCAGATCACGAAGGCAATGCACATGGATGCCATGCGCGATCAGATCCAGAACGATATCCCCAAGAGGTGCCGTATCGCTTTCGATGACGC
>CAZLRE010000004.1:0-26483 GCA_964561885.1 uncultured Planctomycetales bacterium
AAACTGCTCAAGCTCGGCGCCGAGACCGGCAGCCCTTAAACCCTGCATCAGCGCCGCGCCCTTGGTCACTTTCCCGTCCTTAAGGACCAACTCGCCTTCGGGTTTTGTTTCCGCGGGTTTCAAGATTGAATCCAAAACAGGGTATCCATTGTCTCCGCCGAATGAAGCCAACAATTGATCTATTCCCGTTTCGGCCGGTGCTGTGCTGACGGCGCTTTTGGCCGCCAACTGGCCGGCGATCGTATTCAAGTGAGTATTCAAACCAAATTCCGAAACCCCGGCTTTATTCCCTGACAGCGCATAATTTGTGCCGTTAAACACGAGCCCCAAACCATTCTTTTTGGCGTTGTCTTCATCAACTTTGAAATCGCCCACATAGAAAGAACTTCCGTTGAAATTATTTAAAGTAACCGCCCCTCCCCAATTACCGTCGGCCACCTCGCCCACCAATTGGCCGGCAATGGCCGCTTTTCCATCAAGCAAACTCGGGCTCGGAGAAACTGATATTCTTTGCCATGCAGAGACCTTGCCGTCCACCATCTGGCCGGATACCCTCTGAAATTGCGCTTGGCCGTTATTGGAGAAATATCCGTTAGCTGTGATCAGTCCGTTGGAAATCGTGGAAAATTGCAACGAGGCGTTGGGTGTTGCGCCCAAAAGCGCCGTACCCTCGGGCGTGAAAAGCCCGGACGGAACAAGCGAAGCCAAGTTGGTCACCGCATCCTTGTTCTCGCCTTTTCTTCCTATCACCAAACTTGTCAGCACGCCGACGGATTCGGGAACAGCGACTCTCTCAAGGATAATATCCCCTTCTTCATTGGCAACAAATTTTCCATCCTCCATCTTAGGCGCAAAGGTATAACTTTCATTGGGTGTGGTAGCTAGGGCAGTGTTGTTGCGTCCTTTGATCTGGGCGAGATCCAATCCCAAAGCGTTATTCGGCGTTAACAAACCGAAGTCCCATCCGACCTGTGTGCTTAAAACAGTGCCTTGATTATCCAGCTTCTGATCAACAAATTGTTTTAGCCCCGGAACGCCCAAATATTCGACCGCAAAATAATCGCCGTTAGAATTGCCGACGGCCAAACCCAGCTGGTTGCGTCCGTTGGCAAGGCCAAGGCGCGTCAGGAACATGTGATTCAAGCCTAAAACGCGGATCAAGCCCTTTTGATCCAGCGAGGTCAGAACCGTGGATAATAAATTACGGGTATTGCTGATGACCCCGCTCAATAATATCGAATTTGAATAACCGATACCGACCGGGATCTTGTTTAGAAAACCAGCCTGCCATAAAGCAAGAACGGTTTGGCCTTCGAGATCGATCGGTTCGCCGCCCGCAGCAGCCCCGCCCGAAATCCCAATTACCACCGGAACGCCGGCAGGCGAACGGATGGTTTGCTCATTGTCAGCGGCAAGTTCTTCTTTTGCTTGCTCAGAATAACTGGCACGGACCTGCTGCTCGATCCTGTTCATGCTCAGCGCATCCTGGACCGTCCATCCGGACATCTGGCCTATCTGGTCAACATAGTTATGAAAATTAGTCACGCCGGATGTGATCGTCTTGTCCCGATCGAGGGTAGCAAAAGTACCGTGATCGAGAACATTACCCAAATATCCCAAGCCCCAATAATTGCCCGCTAATTCTATAAAATCACGGGTCATTAACTTAAAGATCGTGTTGGGCCCTGTTGCTATTTCACTACCCAAATATGAATTTTCTGCATCTACTTTAGTTCGATCTTGAGGATCTCTTGCTTCGTAAATTCTGCCATCCTTGCCTTCTTCGTTGGCAGGATTATTGGCTTTATTGCCTACTGTATAATAGAGTAACGAGCCCGTTGCGAGAGAAGTAACAAGGAACGACATCATGCGAAACTGCGCCAATTTATCTGCTTTTGCGTTGCGGGTATAGGCATCGTCATTTTCGTTGGCCTCATATTCTTTTTCAAGTCCATGAAGGGCCATGGAAATCCCGACATTCAATATCCCCTTCATAACAGCCTGGCCGCCCAAGCTGCTGAAGAATTTAGCCCATCCGTCTTTTCCGGGCCCTGAGAAATATCCCTCATGCCCTTTATCCCTTAAAGCTTGTTCTGACTCATAGTACTGCAATCCGGCAGCCGCTGCCCATCCCGCCGCGTTGCCAATGGCCGTTGAGATCCCGCTGTCGGCCTTAACGCCGAAATTCAATGCGATCAAACGCAAGATCATGCCGGAGAATTGGCTGAGGACCATCGACGCGTTGCTTTTTAAAACCCCTTCGAGAGCTGATCCGACGCCGCCGGGAACGTACGCTGTATTGTTTTCGAATTTGTCGGCGAAGGCCAGAGATCCTGCTTCTTTTATAGCTCCGGTATCAATTTCCAGCTTCAGATCAGCAGCACCCTTCATCTTTAGGTCAAGCAATTCATTCTGGCTTATGGTTCCGCCTGAGTTCGCCATGGCGTCCAATTCGATTTGCGCCATGCGGGCCTGAATTTGCGCGTCTTGGGCTTTGAGCTGTTTATCTAACGCTCCTAACTTGGCATCTAATTCCGCGGACCTGGCTGCCTCGAAATTTGTTTGACGACTAAATTCAGCAATGTAGGCTGCTTTATACTCTTTTTGATATGCAATGCTCATTTCTTTTGCTTTGTAAGCCTCAAATGCTTTCTGATCCACAATACCGTCTGTGGCTTCCGCATCGATCTCTGCACCTCTTTGTGTCGCCGCAGCGGTTCCGGCAGCCTCGCCCTTGGCTTCAGCATCGAGTTCTGCCTGGGTTTTTCCTAAACCAAGCTGTTTTCCGAAGGCTGTCCCAAACGCGTCATCAGTCAGTGATGTCACAAGTGCATCTGCAAGTTGTCCGCCGATGGTTGTGGCAATAATATTAAGAGTCTGGGCTAAAATTTGTTTCTCATCGCTGCATTTGGCCGGATCGGGGCAAATTTTATTTTGAATGTATTTGGCGATCTCCCATTTCACGATCCCGATCACGACCCCGCGCACAAGACCAAAAACAAACGCGCCAATCGCAGATTTGGAGAACTCCTTTAAAGCGTCCATCACTCCTGCGCCCAAAGCTTCAACCATGGCTGATTTTATAGTGTCCGTGATCGGTTTAAAAAAGTCTCTGATCGCGTTGGTAACCGTTTTGATCGCCGATCCGATCGATTCACCGATTTGCTGCAGGAGCGATTGTTCCGTTGCGCTTTTAGCGGCTCCTTTGGCTGTTTCTCCTGCCGTGGTGCCGGCCGCGCTTTCCGGAGCAAACGAACCGCCCAAAGCCACAATGGCCACGGTCAACGCCGTGCTTAATATGAACCCTTGTTTCGAGTTGCACTTTCCCTTAACTACGCAGGCCTCGGCCACTTGTCCGGCAAAAGAGGAAGCGCCCATGGCAAAGCTTGCGCCCGCCCATCCAAATGGACCTGTATAGGCGCTGATAATGAGCATGATCACATTGATCCCGATAGCTGTAGCTATTTGCGAATTGCTCATCAGCCCCGGCAGGTTTTTGGAGTTATCGCGCCAGCGGGAACCCCAGACGAACGCCTTGGCCGTGTTGGTCAACTCTTCATAGGAAGCGCGGGAAAGTTCCTCAACATGAGGCGCCAAAACATAACCGGTGAGCTGATTTATGAACTGTTCTTTAGAGAGGCTGTCGGGCTGGCCGATGTCAATAAAATGCACCGTGTCGCTGTCAACCTTGGTGACAGTCACGAAGTGTTCTGATGAAAAGCTGGCAACGAACGGAGTGGTGAGCTTTAAAACATCCTGCGGCTTAACTTTGATGGCTTGATAGTTCAGATCATAGGCTTGGGCCACTTTTTCCATGGCCAAAAGCGATGTCTTTAATCTCGGGTCTCCCGGTTTGATGATGTTGTTCATCAAATCAACCGTGAGGGTCAAGACAGAAATTTCTTCCAGGGTCGGTTTAAAGCCGCGGCTGACCAAAATGTCGTTCAAAGAATAGATGCTGCAGTTAAGCGGATGGATCTCCGGTTTGCTTAACCATTGCGAGATCGCGGTTATTCGTTCAGGCGTAAAAAGTGTATTAGAATCAACGGTTAACTGACGTCCTTTGGAAACCGGGGTCGGCTCATCGATCTGAAGCTGAAGGCGCGTGTTGGGCTTATTCGCGATCTGGCCAAGCAGATTTTCCACGCTGCGCGCGACCTGCATGGAGCTGGCCGCGGCCGGCGGCAGATTGGCGTTGACGACCTGCACATTGGGCAATTTGTTCCACAGAACAGAAGGGTCATAATTGATGGCCCAGCTGATCTGATCAGGAATAAAGACGACGAGCAGTGTCAGGGCGACGGCGCGGATCCATCCTTTGAACCGGCTTTGGAACGGTGGCTCGTCGAGGATGGCGTTGTTCGTGTTAAAAACGTTCGTGGCGTTGAGGATGTTGGTAGGGAGATTTGTCGTCGGGGAATGAGCGGATTCGTCTGATCTGGCCTGGTTAATTGCCAAATTCGGATCCGCGTTCTGATCCGTTGGGGGGGTCGAATTCAGTTTTTCGTTATTTTCGTAACTCATTGTCCTCTATTGGTCTAGATCCAATCGGAGGTTGATTTTACGAACACTTTTTCCTCGAGACATTCAAAGTATAACATATTATATTAATAGGACAAATTTGGCGCAAGTTTTTTTACAACTTTATTTGCTTTATTTTCAATGGTTTACACCTCTTTGTTAATTTATTTTGTAAATTCGAAATACACTAATCTTTTATATTATATTATTACTTTATAAAGCGCATATTTAGGCGTTTTATTGTGAAACTTACAGCATTTTCAGCCGTTGATCTTTGAATTTGTAAACTTCGTCGAGTTTTCCCAATAAAATAAGTTTGCTTCGTCGCCCCGCTTAAACGCAGGCTATTCGATCCAACTTCCGTAAAAACAGCTTAAAGGAGAGTTGGAATCGACCCTCTGTGTCGCAATGACAACTATTGCAATTTGTTTCTTAGTCCGCGTGTCAAAGGCATAAACAAATAAACGTCATTGCGTGTCCGCTGAAGGCGGACGAAGCAAACTTACGCAGCAGTGACACATAATGTCAAAGAATGCAATAGAATGGACATTACTGAATTATTGCCCGCGCTTTCTGGACATTTTTTAAATTTTCATAAACACTTTAATTTGAATAGCTTTTGTTTGGACAATAGAAATTAAACGCAAAATGTCCATTCTTTTCAACACTTCACTGTTCTTATGTTCACTAGAGAATTCTGTAGGGGCGGCTTAAAAACTCCCCCCATTTTGCTGACATGTAAATGGAGGAGGGCAAATACACCTTATAGGGTTAATTTTTAAGTCCAGCACTACATTTTGCGTTTAAAAGCCCCTATAACGCATTTTCGCCCAAGATCGACCTTGGCCTCGTTTTTAAAAAAATAATCTGCCTGCTTGAGTTTTAACGCAATTGGCGGGCATTTAAAAAAGCTGTCTGGACATTTTTTGTCGCATCAATTTCAGATAGATCTTAAATTTGATTGCTGTCATGAATTCTCGCTGAATCTCAGCGCTGATTTAGGAATTGTTTTAACTTTCTGGTATGCCCGCCTGCGAATTGCTGTGATGCGGCACTATGAAACAGCTTGAAGTTCAAGTTATTGATGTTCATTCAGGGGGCATAGAAAAGGACACGGTCTGTCCTCGGGCAGTTGTGAGCATTTCGATTATTCAATTCGACCTGTGACTATGGCCGTGAAAATCCAAGAAAATAAAATCAAAACCGCTCGCTTGAGCGGAGCGCATCATTAAAATTGTGTGGTTGTAGCGGGGCGTTTTTGACGTTTTACATTTAAAATAGGCATGGATATTTAATCCATACCGCTCATTTGAATAAAAACAGTTCGATTTTGAGCAAATAAAAAACCTCCCATATAACGGGGAGGGTGTGGGCAACGGTTTTCGAACGGGGTTGCCTTTAGGTCCTTAAAAAATTCTTTCATTCGCCAAACGGAACCTACGAGGTTCCTTTGGGCAATGGGTGGCTGTCCCTGAAAGAATTCTTTCAGGGACTCGCCAGTTGTTTTCTAAATAACAGAAAAAGACCTTCTCCCATACGGGTAGAAGGTCTTTTTCGTATTGAACAACTGGCTGCCTCGCTTGGACTCGAACCAAGATACTGAGATCCAGAGTCTCATGTCCTACCATTAGACGACAAGGCAATATCCAAATCCTGTAGAGGCGGGTTTTAAACCCGCCTCTACATACATCGAAACATCAACAAAAAGCAATTCACATCATTTAAATTTTACAACATTCAACCCAACGGGGCCGGACATATTTACCAAAGATTCTTCGTCACCCACGCATCGGCCTGCCTGAGCCTGTCCATGACAGTTGTTGTGTCCTGGCCAACGCCCTGGGCCGTTGAACATCCTTGGGCGAAAATAATGCCACAAAACACCGCAAGCCACAAAACATTTTTTTTAAACCCCATAAGTACCCCCGATCAATGCTTGTTGAACGCCTGCGACAACCGGCTGACGGTTTTGTCCCTGCCCAGGACCGTCATCGTTTCAAACAGCCCCGGCCCGACGGACTTTCCAGTTAATGCCACACGAACCGGGTGGACCAAGTCGCCGGCTTTGATGCCCAATTCCGCAACCAGTTCCCGAAAGGCGGTTTCAGCGGATTTGATATCGAAATCCTTGACCGACGAAAGACGCTGCGCCAAAAGTTTGAATTCTTTGGATTTGTCCTCGGCAAGATGCTGCGCCTTGGCCTCGGCATCCACCGAAAAATCATCCTTGAGAGCGAAGGCGGCCCAGTCGATAAAATCCAGCAGCGTCGACATGCGCGGCTTAAAAAGCCCCGCCAGATTCTCAAGCCACGGGCGGTCAAAATTATCTACCGCAAAACCGGCGTTCTTAAGCACAGGGATGAGCATGTCGGTCAGTTTTGCCGTGTCGGTGTTCTTGATATATTGGGTATTGATCCAAGTCAGCTTATCCATTGAGAACGCGGCCCCGGCCTTGTTGATCTTCTTGATGGAGAAATTCTTAAGCGCGGATTGCATCGGCACGACTTCCTGGTTATTCCCCGGCGACCACCCCAAAAGCATCAGATAATTGACCACCGCTTCGGGGAGATAACCCATGCCGCGGTATTCAGTGACCGCGGTGGCACCCGCGCGTTTGGACATGCGCCCGCCTTCGGGATCGAGGATCAAAGGCAGGTGGGCGAATTTAGGGATCTTAAAACCCAGCGCCTCGTAGATCAAAATTTGTTTGGGCGTGTTGGAAATGTGATCTTCGCCGCGGATCACGCAGGAGATCTCCATGAGCGCGTCATCCACGACACAGGCAAAACTGTAGGTAGGCGACCCGTCGGATTTCATCAAGACCTGGTCTTTGATCTCGCTGGAATCAACAGTGATCTCGTCGCGGATCAGATCATACATCTTGATGGTTTTCTGGGGCACAGTCAGGATAACCGCGTCGCCGTCTTTGTAAGCCTTGCCTTCGCTCACCAATTGCGCGGCATATTTGCGGTAAAGATCGAAGCGGTCGCTCTGCTTGTAAAACTCGTCCCAGTTAAGCCCCAGCCACTTCATGCTGTCGAGAATTTCTTCCAGGTATTCCTGCTTCGAGCGCACCTGGTCGGTGTCTTCGATGCGCAGGATGAATTGGCCGCCCTGGGCACGGGCGTACATCCAGTTAAACAGCGCCGTGCGCGCGCCTCCGATATGCAGAAACCCCGTCGGGCTTGGGGCGAATCTAACCCTGATCATAACTTTTTCCTGTCTTGTTCATTCAAATTTATCCGGTCGGTTATCCATCGCGGCTGTGAGGAAGGATCAACGCTTGCGTTTGGCTTCCAGTTCCATTAAACGTTGGACAAAACCCAGCAGATACGTCCGCTGGTCTTCGTCCATTTCGATAAATTCCACACCTACTTCATAAAATTTCTGCCGGCCGTTGGTGGCCGAACTATCGGCCTTACAGCGCACGACCTTGCCGCGGCACTTCAGCGGCTTCGATTCAAAAAAATTCTCGATCTTGATGTCCAGAACCGTGCCCGTCGCCAAGGTCTCGTTCAAATACACGCAGATCCCGCCGCCGCCGATGTTGGCCGTATTGGCCATGACAACTTCCGAAGCGCCGTCCTGTTTCCAAACGGTGATCGCGCAAGGATAATTGACCCTGGGGTATTTGCGTTTGCAATCTCTCATAGCGCTTTCGGTTGTCCCAGAGCGATGGGGAACGACCCTTGAAATCCTTAGATCTGATTGCCGCGTTTAAGATTGTGCCCGATGACTGCCTCAACCCTTTTGCGGTCCGCCTCGCCGATGCCCATAAACTCGATGCCGATATCAAAAAAATCCGGTTTAACAGATTCTGTGCTTTTGCGTTTTTCAGACCAGACCACTTTACCCAGACACGACAAATGCTCGGCGGCATCCATCAGGTCGATCTCGATATCAAGGAGTGTCGCCATGGGGACCTTGTTCTTTAAAATAACGCGTACCCCGCCAATGCTGACATTTTCGGTATGGGTCAACAGGGCATCTTTGCCGTCCTTGCTGTCCCGTATTTTGATCAGGCATGGAAACAGAACCCGTGCGAATTTTCTCCGGTTGCGGCCGTCCCAACTCATATCGGTCCTCCCTGGTGCGTGGATGCGATCGTCACTGTTTTCCCCGGCGCACGCGCGAGATCGTTTTGGCTTTGCCGGTTTTTTCATCAACTTCAACACAAACGCCGCTCAAGAAAACCCCGTCGGAGGCAACCTCGAACTTCTGAGGCATCGACGTCAAAAAACGCGCAACGATATTATCTTTGTTCTGGCCGATCACCGAATCATACGGTCCGCTCATCCCAAGATCCGTGATATAGGCGGTCCCTTTGGTCAGGATCTGCTCATCCGCGGTTTGAATGTGCGTGTGCGTTCCGAAAACTACCGAAGCCCGGCCGTCCGCGTAATGACCGAAGGCGACTTTCTCGCTCGTCGTCTCGGCGTGCATGTCGACCACCGCGACTGGCGTTTCCTTTTTGATGCCGGCAATGATCTCATCGAACGCTTTAAACGGACAGGCGACATTATAACGCATAAAAACACGGCCCAAAAGATTAATTACGGCGAATTTACCGCCGTTGGCGGACTTGACAACGCACCAGCCGCGGCCGGGCGCGCCGTCGGGAAAATTGGCCGGCCGGATGATGCGCGGATGATCGTTCAGATACGGGAAGATCTCTTTCTTGTCCCAGGTGTGGTCGCCTAATGTGATCACATCCACCCCCGCGGCGAACAAACCGTCGGCCACCTTAGGAAGGATGCCGGCGCCGCCGGATGCGTTCTCGCCGTTGGCGATGACCACATCAACGGCCAGTTCTTCTCTCAGGGGCTTTAACACCTTGTCCACAAACTCACGGCCCGGACGGCCGACGATATCACCGATGCATAAAATATTCATAAGACCTCAAGTGGTCAGTGGTCGGTGTCCTGTGGTCAGAAAAAGGAAATTAACTGACCACTGGCCACAGAGCACTGGGCCCTTACTTTGCAAACTCGATCGCTCTTGTCTCGCGGACCACGAGCACTTTAATGTGTCCGGGATATTCCATTTCCTCTTCGATCTTTTTACGGATGTCGCGGGCCATGACCACTGCTTCGTCGTCATTGATCTTGTCCGGCTGCACCATGATGCGGATCTCGCGTCCGGCCTGAAGGGCATAAGACTTCTCGACGCCTTTGAACGAATTGGAGATCTTCTCGAGATTCTCCAGGCGCTTGATGTAGGTCTCTAATGTTTCCGCGCGCGCGCCCGGACGAGAGGCGCTGATAGCGTCCGCCGCGCACACCAGCGTGCCGTACACAGTATTGGATTGGATCTCGCCGTGATGCGATTCAACGGCGTTAGCCACCTCTTCGCATTCGCCGTATTTGCGGGACAGGTTCCCGCCGATGATCGCGTGGGTTCCTTCTTCCTGCTCGGCGCTCACAACCTTCCCGATATCATGCAGAAGCCCGGCGCGTTTGGCGATCTTGGAATCCAGTCCGAGCTGATCGGCGATAACGCCCATCAGGCGCGCAACCTCGATCGTGTGCTGAAGGCCGTTCTGCCCGAAGCTCGTGCGGTAACGCAGACGTCCGACGAGTTTCAGCAGTTCCGGATGCATATTGTGAATGCCCAGTTCGAACGCCGCGCGCTCGCCTTCTTCCTTGATCTTCTTTTCAATTTCTTCTTTGGCCTTTTCAACGACCTCCTCGATGCGTCCGGGATGGATGCGTCCGTCCGAGATCAAATGTTCAAGCGCGATGCGCGCGGTCTCGCGGCGCATCATATCGAACCCGGAGATCGTGACCGCCTCAGGCGTATCATCGATGATGATGTCAACGCCGGTCGCGGTCTCAAGGGCGCGGATGTTACGTCCTTCGCGACCGATGATGCGCCCTTTCATATCATCACTGGGCAGCGCAACAACGCTGATCGTGGTCTCGGCCGTGTGATCGCTGGCGCAGCGCTGGATGGCCACCGAGACGGTTTCTTTGGCCGTCTTCTCGGCGGATTCCTTAATGTCCTGTTCCATCTGTCGGATGCGCGCCGCTTTTTCATTGACCAATTCCTGGTCCAGGCGGCCCAACAAAACCTTTCTGGCTTCATCCGGCGACATGGCGGAGATCGTATGCAGCCGGCTTTTCTCTTCAGCGATCAGTTTCGCCAGCTCTTCTTCTTTATTGTGAATATTCGTTTCTTTTTCTTTGAGGGAATCAAAACGCGCGGAAATATCCTTCTCCTTGCGCTCCAAAAGATCAACGCGCTTGTCGAGGTTTTCCTCGCGCTGGGCGATGCGTTTCTCGATCGTGCTGATCTCATCGCGCCTGTCCTTGGTCTCTTTTTCAAAATCGTAACGCAGTTTGATCAACAGGTCCTTGGCGCTGAGCTCAGCCTCTTTCTTAATGGTCTCGGCTTCGCGTATGGCCAGATCGCGGATCTCATCGACCCCTTTTTGGACCTCGCGCATCTTGCGGTCCATCATAAAACGCCTGAGCATAAATCCCAGGGCGACCCCGATGGCCAAAGACAGATAATTAAGAATGCTTAGAACCGTGGTGATGCTCATGTTTTCCTGCATGTGACGTGCTCCCTTCTATGAACAGAACCCAAAACACAGATGAACATCCGTCTTGAAAAGTTAGATCAAAACGCACATTGCCATCTGAGCCGCGGATTTAATTAAATACCAGGACAGTGATCAATTGACTATAACGTCGGTAAGCGTGATGTCGTGGGCTTCCACATGAGGCAGGAGATCAACCAACTGAAAATCAAAGCCGAGACCTAAAGACGGCGTGTCTTCCGGCAAACCGGCAAGAAAGCGGTCATAATATCCCTCGCCGCGTCCCAAACGGTTGTGACGCTTGTCAAAGGCTAGGCCCGGAACGATCACAAGGTCGATTTCTCCGGCGTCGAGAACGTGTTCCCGCGCGTAAAGAGGCTGATGAATGCCGTACGGACCTTTGCTCAGGGAGTCTATGTCTTTGACCAGGGTTGGAATAAAATGTTTGCTGTCTTTGGCGATCAAAGGTAAGGCGATCTTTTTTTTCAGTTGGGTGGCTTGCTGCATCATGGGAAAGGTTTCGACTTCACCGTCAAAGGAAGCGTAGAACAATATGGTTTGGGCTGCCTGAAACTCAGGCCGGCCAAAGAGCTTCCTTTGAATCAGCCGACTTTTCGTTAACCTGTCCTGCTGGTTTTGATTCCTGAGCGATTCCAAGAACCGCTCTCTTAATTTACTTTTGCCCTCGATGGACACCTTTTTTATTGACCTTTCCTTTTCCAACAACATGTTTTGCCTTCCACGTTCGACGATTTATGGACATTTATCGTCTTTTTTCGGCCAGAAGAGGGTCAATAATGTTCATTGGATTCAATGAACGCCCACATCATAACATCGATTTTTTAAATTAACAAATTTTAATTATTAAGCGCCTGGCAGTAACCTACGAGGTTACTTTTGGGCCCTTAAGCCGATCCAAGCGTTCTTTGATCTTGGCTTCATATCCCATCATGGTGGGTTCATAATAGACCGTGTGTTCGGGCATGTATTCCTGCGCCACGTAGTGATCTTTATAATCATGGGCGTATTTGTAATCTTTGCCGCGACCCAATTTTTCCGCGCCTTTGTAGCTGCCGTCCTTGAGAGCATCGGGAACCGCCTGGGTGCGTTTCTGAGAAACATCCTTGAGCGCTTTTTCAATGCCCAGATAAGACGCGTTGGATTTCGGGGCACAGGCAACATAGACAGCTGCCTGGGCCAATACAATGCGCGCCTCGGGCAAGCCTATGAATTCCGCGGTCTGCATGGCGGCGTTGGCCAAGACAAGCGCCTGCGGATCCGCGTTGCCGACATCTTCGGAAGCGCAAATGCTGATGCGCCGCGCGATAAATCGAAAATCCTCGCCGGCGTAAAGCATTTTGGCAAGCCAATAAAGTGTTGCATCCGGATCCGAACCGCGCATGGACTTGATAAATGCAGAAATGGTGTCGTAATGCGCATCGCCGTCCTTGTCGTATTGCACCTGTTTTTTCTGGATGGACTCAACCGCAACTGCCATGCTGAAGTGCACAATACCGTCTTGGTCTTTGGGTGTTGTCAGGCATCCGATCTCAAGGGCATTGAGCGCCTTTCGCCCGTCGCCGTTAGCGGCCTCGGACAAAAACGCGATCGCCTCGTCATCCGCCTGAATATTAAACGCGCCAAGCCCGCGTTCCTGATCGCTTAAGGCTCGCCTTAGGATCTGCTCAATATCCCCGGCGGACAACGGTTTTAATTCCACAACGATCGAGCGGGACAACAGCGGAGCGGTGAGGGCAAAGAAAGGATTAAAGACCGTCGCGCCGATCAAAATGATATTACCGTCTTCCAGATCCGGCATAAGCACGTCCTGCTGGGCTTTGTTGAAGCGGTGGATCTCATCGATGAAAAGAATGGTCTTGCGTCCGCTGGCGCGTCGGCGGTTCTGGGCGGACGCGATGATCTTTCGCATTTCATCCACGTTGGATGTCACCGCGTTGATGCGCTCAAAGGTCGATTGTGTTTTTAAGCTGATGCAGTGGGCGAGCGTTGTTTTGCCCACACCCGGCGGGCCGTAAAGGATAAGCGAGCTCAGGCGGTCGGAGGCGATGGAGCGTGGCAAAAGCATGCCTTCGCCAAGCACGTGCTTCTGGCCGATGTATTCATCGAGCGAGCGCGGACGCATGCGCGCGCTTAAAGGCGCTGTTGCTGCCAAGCGTTCTTCGATGTCTTTATCAAAAAAGTTTTCGGATTGGGATGTCATGGAAGGCCCCTCAGAGAGGGAAGATGGAAGAAGGAGGAGGGAAGAAAAGAACGATGCATCTTCTATCCTCCTTCTTCTCTCTTCCTTCTTAAACCCGGATTTTTCAATAAGAGCGGTGATATCGTCTATAAGTTTGTGCACTAAATTGTGCAGAATGAAATCCGGGTTTTACCTCAATCCCCTGACATCTTATAGATGTCGGGGACTAATCCTGGAAATTCAGAGGAATTTCCAGGGCAGTCGCGATTCAATCTCGAAGAGAGATTGAATCGGTTGACCCAGGCCCAGGGGCCTGGGCAGATTTTGCATTGCAAAATCTGGGTTAAATAAACCCCGCGAGTGCCGTCGGATCGCCTAGAATGTGAATCACATTCGGCAAGTGGGAGCATAGGCGTGATTCGCCCAAGGGCGTCGCGCAAGCACAGCTCCCTATGAGTACTAGCATTGATTCATTTTTATTTGACCCTAACTAACACCGCAGGAGATTTGTCGTTTGAGATAGAACGATTTTTTCAGATGGGCTGATTATATCAAAGAATTGTTTGCTTGGAGAAATATTTTCCGGGAGACAATCACCGTCGGACAGCGCCAAGATCGTTAATAAGCGCCTGACAAATTCCTTCGTGAACCACGTTGACGTGTTCTTCTTTGAGCGTTCCCTGGGAGGATTGGTAGGTCAGAGAAAAAACAAGGCCTTTGTAACCCGGCTGGATCTTCTCTCCGATGTATTGTTCGATAAAGCGGACCGACTTGAGGATCTCGCCGCCTTTGGCTCGGCAGATAGATCGCACTTGATCGTATGAAGTTTCTTGTTTGACCGCGAGGCTGACGTCACGAACGACGGACGGAAATTCGACCATCGGAACGAATCTCACCGGCATGCGCTTATGACCGTAAAGTCCCTGAAGGTCCAACTGGGCGAAATAAATCGCTCCGGTCTTGATGTCCCACTTGGTCATTGCCGAGGAGGCAACCCTTCCCAAAACCCCGACGGACTTGCCATCGCACAAACATTGCGCGCACTGGCCGCTTTCAAAACCCTGGGCTTCGAATGGCGCGAAGGACAACTTCCCCGACGTCACAGGCGCCAAGACTTCTTCGATGACGCCTTTTAAATCATAAAGGTCGACGGTTTCTTTTTTGGCTTGCCGCCAGTCGCGGCCGCGCTGACCTGTTAAAAGGATCCCGACCGTGTCGCGTTCCAAACCATTCATATAGGTTCGGCCGATTTCAAAGAATCTCAAATTTTTCTCACCGCGGTTCACGTTGGAGAGCACAACACCCAAGAAACCGGGCAGCAACGACGGCCGCATCAATTCTTGTTCTTGGGAAAGCGGATTGACGATCTTTAAAAGGTTCTCGAATTTCTGGGACGATCTCTCCAGGCTCTTGTGGTTGGTCATCGAATAGGTCACGATCTCGTCGCAACCCTGAGCCAACAATCGATCATACACTTCTGTTTTCATGAAACGTGCTGTTTGATCCACGACAATGTTCGACGACTTGATGTTCGGCAGGGTCATGGGAAGATTGTCGAACCCGGTGATGCGCGCCAGCTCCTCAATGACATCGACCGTTTGCGACACATCATTACGAAAATCCGGGATCGCAACATTGAGTTTGGTTTTGCCTGCGGACTTAAGGCCGAAACCAAGACTTGTGAGAATGCTTTTGCATCTGGAGACCGGAAGCGTTGTGCCTAAAAGATCTTCGATCTCTTTGAATGATACAGCGACAGTTTTCTTAACCGTCGTGGTTTTGGCCGCAACAAGGTCGGTCCTAGCCTCGACAAAACCTCCGGCCAATTCAAGGATAAGGTCGACCGCGCGGTTGGCGCACACTTCGATCGTCGGCCAATGCACGCCGCGTTCAAAACGATACGCCGAATCGCTGGTCAAACCCAGGGCGCGCGTTGAACGGCGGATCAAACCCAGTGAAAAATGCGCGCTCTCCAATAAAATGTTTGTGGTCTGAGAGGTGATCTGGGTCTCTTCGCCGCCCATGATGCCGGCCACCGCCACGGGGCGCGCGGCATCGGCGATCACAAGGATATTTTCATTCAGCTCGCGCTTTTGTCCGTCCAAAGTCTGGATCGACTCGCCTTTACGGGCCCGGCGCACAATGATCTTCTTTCCCTGGAGTTTATCGTGATCAAAAGCATGCAGCGGCTGTCCGAATTCCATCAGGCAGAAATTCGTGATGTCGACAATATTGTTGATCGATTTCATCCCAAGCGCTTCGATACGCTCTTTAAGCCAGCGCGGAGATTCTTTCACTTGAACGTTTTTAATGACCGTGGCGATATAGCGTCCGCAATCATTGCGGTCATCGATGGCAACGGAGATCTTGTCTTTGGTCGGCTTGTATGTTTTGGGCTTCGGAGGACTGAGTTTTTTCTGGCAGATCGCGGAGACTTCACGCGCAACACCCAGAACGCTTAAGCAATCGGGGCGGTTCGGCGTGATCTCCATCTGCAGGACTTTAGTATGTCCGGCGTCGATGACCTCTTCGACTTCGAGGCCGGCCATCGTCAGGCGATGAACGAGTTCATCGGCCTTTAACTTGTGGTCCACATAATCGTTGAGCCATTGAAGACTGATTTTCATAATATAAATCCTGTAGGGGCACAGCGCGCTTTGCCCCTATAATTTTAAAATTGATTCAAGAATCGCACGTCATTCTCATAAAACAAACGGATGTCGTTGATGCCGTATTTAAGCATCGCCATGCGTTCAACGCCCAGGCCGAACGCCAAACCTTTATATTTGTTCTTGGGATATCCGACGGCATCGAACACCTTCGGATTGACCATGCCGCAGCCCAATATCTCAAGCCACGCGTCCTTGGCCTTCCAATAAATATCGACTTCGGCCGATGGTTCGGTGAACGGAAAAAAGTGCGGGCGAAAACGCATCTTGATGTCTTTGCCAAAAAATCTTTGACAGAAAACCGTGAGCAATCCTTTAAGATCGGAAAAACGGACCGCTTCATCAACAAGCAATCCTTCGATCTGATGGAACATAAATGAATGGCTGGCATCAACAGCATCGGGTCTGTACACGCGGCCAGGGATCACAACGGCCAGTGGCGGTTTGAAATTCTGCATCACGCGGATCTGGCCCGGCGAGGTTTGGCTTCGCAATAAAAGCTTGCGGCCTTTGCTGGTGGCATCCGGCCAATCCAGATAGAACGTATCAAAGGAATCGCGGGACGGATGATCGAGCGGAATGTTCAGGGCCGTAAAATTATTAAATTCTGTCTCGATCTCCGGGCTGTCATTGATGACAAAACCCAAGCGCTCAAAAATGTCGCAGATCTCAACAATGGTTTGGGTCAAAACATGTTTGTGCCCGATGGGGCGGCCGACACCCGGCAGCGTCACATCAACCAAGGACTGTCCTGAAGAACTGCCCTTGCCTTGCAGGCCTGCGCCCTTTTCCGTTATGATGGCGCTGATGAAGCCTTTAAGTTCATTGGCGCCCTTGCCGACGGCGGCTTTCTCCTGCGGGGCAAGGTCCGGAAAGCTGGCGTACATCTCTGCGATCAGACCCTTCTTCCCCAAATATTTAACGCGGAACGCTTCGAGGCTTTTGTCATCTGCGATCCCCGCGGCCTCGAGCTCAATGTCCTGACGAATTTTCTGAAAATCCCAATGCATACAAACCCTTTTTATGTCCGGTGCTGGATCATCATTCTTAAGAGCAGCAGTAACCCGGCCAGCACAGCCAGAACCGCGGCTATTTTGATTTTGATCGGATTAAGCGGATGTTCGACCTTGTGTCCGCGTCTGAGTATGTCGATCGACTTGGCGCGCAAACATGTTTCACCGGCGAGCTCTGAATCAGCCCTGACGAACACTCCTGATATTTCCAGCTCATCGCCCTGGTAGTTATAATCGCCAGCCACTATGATCTCGCGGGCCAATTCCCCGTGAACCCAGACCCCGATGACGCCGGTCGGATCCTGCACATTAAACCACAAATATCCGTTTTGTCGAGGCATGACATCACCGATGACCTCACCCTGGATAATGATCTCTTTGCCTTCAAAATCCTGCGCCTGCCGGATCAGTTCATCGATCTTGTGGTAGGTCAGCTCCTGCGCTTGTGAATGCGGACAAACAAAAAGTCCGGCCCAAAGACAGACGCTTAAGAAAAAAACATGGGATTTGTGCGGACCTCTCAAC
Source organism: uncultured Planctomycetales bacterium (assembly GCA_964561885.1). Taxonomy (GTDB): domain Bacteria; phylum Omnitrophota; class Gorgyraeia; order Zapsychrales; family Fredricksoniimonadaceae; genus JAGNTT01. The sequence continues at coordinate 17,470 of CAZLRE010000004.1, forward strand.
ACGTCATCGTCCTTTGATCAGCGCTAGAATAAAGCCGATCAGCGCGAACACCGAGATAAACTCCAAACGTCCCGCCCACATCTGGAACATATATGTAATCTTCAGAATATCCGGCATTGTTGGCGATGTGATCCCGCAAGACAACCCGACATTGCCCGCCGCTGATGTCGATTCAAAGAAGGAATCAACGAACGGATAACCGCAGATCATACCGACGACCCCTCCGATAAAGAACGTAAAAAGGAACGCGATCACGACCATGCAGGCAACGCGCATCTGCTTTTCGGTGAGGATCGTATCTTTGATGTGGTGGATCTTCTGAACGAACACGGCTGATTCCGGGGAAACATAATGTTTTACATCATTAATGAAGGCCTTGGCAACGATACCCAAGCGCATGACCTTGATGCCGCCTGCCGTTGAATTGGCGCATCCGCCAACCGACATGGCAAAGATCACGCCAAAAAGCGCCAGACTGCCCCACTCCTGGACGAACTGGGTCGAATAGATCGTCTGAAAACCCGTCGATGTATGCGCAGAAAGAAGCTGAAAGAATCCCTTGCGAAAAAGAGCCGCGGCGCTGTCATAAAGCCCAAGCTGTGTGAGCCCTAAAACCGTGAGGCCGCTTAAGGCCATAACGCTCAGGAAAAATGCCGCAACCTCAAAATCCTTGCGCACTTCGTTGAATTGCCCGGTCCAAACCACATAATGTAAATTAAAATTCATTGCCCCCAGGATCATGATCACCGCTGTGATGATTTCAAAAGAAAAATTGTGGTAATAAAGAATGCTTTGGACCTGGGGAGCAAACCCTCCGGTACTAAAAGCGGCCATGAAAACACATAAACCGTGAAAGATTGCTTTATGCAAAGGCATGCCGCCGGCATAAGCGGATATCGCGAGCGCAGCAGTTCCGAGTATAAGGAATAAAAAACTTGCGCCGAAAATAAACCGCGCCGTTTTCTGAATATTGGGCAATACTCGCTCATCTCTGGCCTCGCTAACATAAAGCCGGAACGCCCCGGAGCTTCCCCGGACAAAGAACGTCAGCACAATAACAACAACGCCGAGGCCTCCCATAAACTGGGTCAGATGCCGCCATAAATTGTGGGCATAGGACATGTGGGCCAGATCGTTGGCCAGAGACAATCCGGATGTGGTGAACCCCGAGATCGCTTCAAAAACAGCATCTAAAAATGAATTGAAATGGCCGCTTAGAAACAAAGGAACTGCGCTGATGATAGAGATGACGATCCAAGAAAACGAAACAACGATCATCCCGTGCGACCACTTGGGCTCATCTTCGGTATAACAAAAGATATTCAGGGCCAGGCCCAGAACGACACAAAACAAAAAACTGGTAATGAAATCGAAAAGGGGGTTGATCTCGCCGATAACAAAGGCAGCGGTCAAAGGAATGGCCATGAAGACCGCCAGGCCGCCGACGATTTTTCCTAGGTAGAAACCGATGATTTTAAAATCTTTGAGCTGAGGTCTTAAGATCATGGCTTTGGAAGACGGTTATGGTCTCATGAACATGTGGAAGAATATGACCACAAGCGCGCCGCCAAGAATAATGAGAGCGGCATACGCAAGCTCGATGGAGAGGCCGAAGAACAAATTCCTGACCCGGCGCATATCAGATCTTCCCGATAAAATAGTTTAAAAGCTGCTGTTTGTGTTCAATGAACGTCAGCGCAACGATATCATCCATGGGCTTAAGCATGGTGTCGCCTTTGGGCACGATGATCTCGTCGCCGCGGACGACCGAAACCAGAACGGAATTAGGCGGTAATTGCAGTTCCTGGAGGCGTTTGTTGATGACCGGAGAGGTTTCGGGAAGGTCCACTCGGATTAGGGCGATCTTACCCCTCTTAAAACTTAAAAGCTCCATGAAATCTGAGAACGAGGCTTCTTCCTCGATGATCTTCCCTAAAATGACGGTCGCGCCGATGGGAACATCAATGCCCAATTCATTGAAGGCCCGTTCATTCTCGGGATCGTTCACGCGCGCGATCGTGCGGTTGACTTTGTATTTCTCTTTTGCGATCTGACAGACGATAAAATTTTCCTCGTCGTGACCGGTCACAGCGGCCACCACGTCCGCATGATCAACGCCAGCCTCTTCCAGGACGGATGATTCACACGCATCTCCGCAAATAATGACCGCATTGATGTCCTTGGCCAACGTGTTTGCCGCGGTCTCGTCCTTTTCAATGATGACGACCGCGTTCTTGTCTTTCAACAAACGTTTGGCCAGAAATGCGCCGATCCTTCCTCCGCCGACAATGATGATATGCATACGAAATTCCTAATCCAGTTCCAGCGACCGTTTGATGTTTTTGATGCTCTGCATTTTTGCGACCGCGACCACCCGGTCACCCTTGACGAGCTTGGTCGAAGGCTGCGGGATAATGACGGTTTTGTTCTCTTTTTCGATCGCGGTGACCACCATCTCGCCCGGACGGTTCAGTTCACCGACCGCGGTCCCGATCAATTTGGGCATGACCAGGAATTCCAGCGTACCCAGCTCATTGGTCTCAAGAATATAACTGGAAAGGCTTTGGTCGAAGATCTTGTCGCGGATCATGGAGGCAAAAAGCGTGGTTTCGCTCAAGACATCAAGGCCGAGCGTTTTATAGATCTCTGCTTTGCGCGGGTCGTAGACGCGCGCGATCACCCGGGGAACATGAAAGATCCCGCGGGCGACTTGAGAAGCCATGATATTGATATTATCGGAATTGGTGAGCGCGCAGAAAATATCGGCTTTGGAGATGTTCGCGTCCTGGAGGACTTTGGTTGAGATCCCGCTTCCTTCGATGGAGATGCCGTTAAAGGCCTCTCCCAGCCGGCTGAAGGCGCTGGCCTTGGGGTCGATGATAACCACATCGTTACCGTCGAACGAGAGTATCCTTGCCAACTCAGCGCCAACCCGTCCACAACCGACAATGACGATATACATAGGGCCACTCTTTGTTTGTGGAGCCTTGCGGCTTTAAAAACGGCTTTCCGGCTCTCGAAGTTTGCGCGCTTATGCCTTTTGGGCAGCTTTGGCGGCAGGGGCGGAAGGAGCCGCTTTCTGGGCGACCTCAACCAGCTTATTAAACGCCGCAACGGAGTTGACGGCCAAATCGGCCAAGATCTTACGATTGATCTCAACCTTGGCATTCTGCAAACCTTTGATGAAACGGCTATAAGAAATACCGGCCAATTCGCACGCGGCTTTGATGCGGATGATCCACAGGTTGCGGAATTCTCGCTTCTTCACTTTGCGGTCGCGATAGGAAAACACCCGGCTGCGGTTGATCGACTTAATGGCTTCTTTATAACGCTTGCTGCGATGACCCCACTGGCCTTTAGCTTCTTTGAGAACGCGCTTTTTGCGTTTATGCGCGGTAACGCTGCTTTTAACTCTAACCATACGGCAACAACCTCCTTACAAGCTTCGCCTGTGCGCCTTCAAGATATCCATCCTGGCGCATGTGGCGTTTTCGCTTGCGTGTCTTTTTGCTCATAATATGCTGACGGCCTGCGGTACGCTTTTTAACTTTACCTGTTTTGGTCAGGCGAAAGCGCTTCGCAACGCCCTTATGTGTCTTTTGTTTGGCTTTCTTCTGATGTTTATGCGGCATGGTGTGTCCTTTCTAAAATCCCTCTTATTTTTCAGCTTTCGGGGAAAGCACGATCGACATAACGCGGCCTTCCATGAAAACATCTTTTTCAACTGTCGCAACTTCACCCGTATCGACAACAAAGCGGTCTAAAACAGCCTTTCCTTTGTCGCGAAACGACATTTCTCTTCCCTGAAAGAACAGATTAACTTTGACCTTGTCTTTTTTGTTCAGAAATCCTATCGTCTGCTTGAGCTTTGTCTGATAATCATGCTCGTCAATATGCGGTTTGACGCGGATCTGTTTTAGGGTTGAGATCTTCTGGGTTTTCTTAACGCGTCGTTCCTTTTTTTCCTGATCATACTTGTATTTGCTAAAGTCCATGATGCGGCAAACAGGCGGATTGGCGGTCGGTGCCACCTCAACCAGATCCAAGCCATATTCTTCGGCCAGTTCCAATGCTCTTTGTAAAATGACAACGCCCAACTGCTCTGCTTCAGGACCAATGACCCGCAACTCTTTAGCGCGGATCCTTTGATTAACGCGAATATTTTTTAAGATATGCCCACCCCCCGATCAAAACGGAAAATTTTCTCTATTATGTTAATTTGGAAAGTCTTATATTATCGCCAGTATTCATTTTTTGTCAACAATCTCTTTTAGGGCCAAGGCTTTGAAGGATTCGGGGCTCATGACGCCCAAATCTTCGCCCCCGCGCTTGCGGACCGAGACCTGGTTGGCTTCCAGTTCCTTTTGACCAAGGACTAAAACATACGGAACCTTCTTCATCGTGACTTCGCGGATGCGCTTGCCCAACGTCTCATTGGTATTATCCACGATCACGCGCAGGCCCTCAGACCGCAAATTATCGCTGATCTTTTGAGCGAATTCGTTCTGTTCTGCCTTGATCGGAATGACCGCGATTTGGGTCGGCGCAAGCCAAATCGGGAAATTTCCCGCATAATGTTCGATCAGGGTCCCGATAAACCGCTCCAAGCTTCCCATAACCGCCCGATGCAGCATGATCGGCCGGTGTTCCTGGCCGTCTTCACCGATATATTTCAGTTCGAAACGCTGCGGCAGATTAAAATCGCACTGGATCGTTCCGCACTGCCATTGCCGGCCGATGGCATCTTTGAGTTTAATATCGATCTTGGGGCCGTAGAACGCTCCATCGCCCTCATTGATCTGAAAGGCGATCTTTTTTTCTTCCAGGGATTCTCTGAGCGCTTTGGTTGCGGCATCCCAATCTTCCTGGCGGCCCATGGAATTGGATGGCTGGGTACTTAATTCAATGTCCAGGTTTTCAAAGCCAAAATCTTTCATGGTCGCGAACACAAAATCCAGGACCTTCATGACCTCTTCTTTGATCTGATCGGGGCGGCAGAAAATGTGCGCGTCATCCTGGGTAAACCCTCGGACGCGCAAAAGCCCGTGGAGAACACCGGCCTTTTCCTGACGGTAAACCGTACCGAGCTCAAAATATCGGATCGGAAGATCACGATAAGAACGCACCTTCGATTGAAAAATTAAAATATGCCCCGGACAATTCATGGGTTTAACCGCGTAGTCTTCGTTGTCGACCTTAAAATAATACATATTTTCTTTATAGTGGTCGGCGTGGCCCGAGACTTCCCACAATTTGCCCTTGAGAATATTCGGCGTCATGACAAGATCGTAACCATTTTCCAGATGCTTGGTCTTGATATAGTCTTCCATGATCTTGCGCAGCATGGCGCCCGGCGGATGATAAAAGATCAACCCCGCGCCGGCGGTCTCATGATAGATGTGAAAAAGATCGAGCTGGGTAGCGATCTTGCGGTGATCGCGCTTCTGTGCCTCCTCCAGCATTTTCAAATAATCATCGAGTTCTTTTTGTGAGAAGAACGCTGTGCCGTAAATGCGCTGCAGCATGGGCTTGGATTCATCTCCGCGCCAATAGGCCCCGGCAACCGACAGCAATTTAAAGCCTTTGATCTGACCCGCGTCGGAAACGTGGGGACCTTTGCACAGATCGAACCATTCATTGCCTGTTTTATAAATAGAAACTTTCTCATCGGGAATGCCGTTAATGAGCTCGACTTTGTATGTCTCGCCCATATCAGAAAACATTTTGATCGCCTCGTTGCGGTCCATCAGACTTTGAGTAAACGCCGGCTTGCGTTCGATGATCTGGCGCATCTTTTTTGTGATCTTCATCAGATCATCGTCGGAGAACGGCTCTTTTTTGTCGAAATCGTAATAAAAGCCGTTTTCGATGGCCGGGCCGATCGTGACCTTGATCTCGGGCCACAATTCTTTAACAGCCTGCGCCATGATGTGTGAACAGCTGTGTCGTAACTTGTCTATGTCGCGGGAATAATCCATAAGGAGTTTGGTGTTTTGAAGGGGAAACGCCTAACTTTAAAATCTGGTGGACCCGACAAGACTCCCCCAATGGGGCCCTCGTCTTCTTTCTTAAAATAAACCACAGAAAAGACGAGGGGAACTTGTCGAAACCCTTAGTTTCATGGTGGACCCGAGAGGACTCGAACCTCTGACCTTTTCCATGTCAAGGAAACGCTCTAACCAACTGAGCTACGGGTCCATCTACAACAATATTTTATTAGAAAAGATGGGCCCAGTCCCCGAAAGCAAACGTGAAGATCGCACAGCGATCGCAACATTTGCTAAGGGGACGGGTCCCCTAAAATCTGACCGCATCCTGGCGAGCAGGGCGGGTCCGAAAAATATCTAAAAGAACTTATGGCTCTGTCTCGAACGGAGTCTCGACAGAGCCCATTCTGTTTTTTCTAGACATGCACAAAACTTTTGCCTTTCGGTTAAAAAGTTTTGTGCATCTAAGGAAAACAGAATGGGCAAGGAGGGAATCGAACCCTCACGGCCTTGCAGCCACAGGATTTTAAGTCCTGCGTGTATACCATTCCACCACTTGCCCATCAAATAAGGCATAAGTGGTAAGTGATAAGTGGTAAGGATCAATCAGACAGAATTTTAAAAGAACAGGTCGGTCAACTTACCACTTACCTCTTACCACTTATCTCTTAACTGGAGGCGTGGAGCGGAATCGAACCGCTGAATAGTGGTTTTGCAGACCACTGCCTTACCACTTGGCTACCACGCCAAAATTATCAGATCTTTTCAACGGCCTTCACGATGTCATCGACATCGGCCAAATGCCCTACGCCGGTCGTGCCGCACGCCAGTTTCCCCGACGTGGGCTCAATGAATTTAAAACCCAAAGAACGCAATTTCTTGCAGTTTTCCTGAACGATCTTGTTCTCAAACATCTCCGTATTCATAGCCGGCGCGATCAAAATCGGTGCTTTGGTTGTGATCGCAACGCACGTTAAAAGATCGTCGGCCAAACCATGGGCCAATTTTGCAATGACATTCGCTGTCGCGGGTGCTATCAAAAGAACATCCGCGTCTGTTGCCAGGCGGATGTGGGGCATGGACCATGCGCCCTCACCATCGTCGAGCATGCGCGTATAAACCTGTTTTCCGGAAAGAGCGGCCAACGTCAGCGGCGTGATAAACGCTTCGGCCTCTTTGGTCATAATGACCGTCACTTCACAACCATGTTCCATCAAACGCCGGACGATATCTCCGGATTTATAGGCAGCAATGCTGCCGGTTACGCCAAGAACAACCTGTTTGGTTTTCTTAACCATCTTAGGCGCTCAAAGATTCGTCTTGTGCTTTTTGAGATTTCTTTGATTTTTCAGTCGCGGGTTTGAACTGTTCGGCCACATCTTTGAGGACGACTTTTCCGGCGGAGATTTCACGCAATGCGATCGTTGCTAACTTCTGGGAGTTGGGGGCATCGATCAGGTTCGGTTTGTTGTCAGCTAACTCGGAAGCGCGTTTTGACGCCAGACGGACGAGTTTATAAACACTGCCTCCGGATTTTCCCAACAAATTTTCTAGGGGTTGATAAGCCATTATGAATGATCCTCCTCGATCCGCTGAATGGTTTATTGCTCAACATGCCTATTTAGAGCCTGTTTATATAACATATCCGTCGTAGCTTGTCAATCACAGAAACCTCACGGTCCGCCTAAACCCAGCGCTCCCATGACAATGCTTTCCAGTTGGCGATATGCCACGTCCAGCCGGTCGTTAACGATCTGAAAATTATAGTTCTTGGCCTCCAGCAATTCCTTGCGGGCAATCTTAAGCCTCAAGGCCCTGCTTTCATGGCTGTCCTGGGCCCGGGATTCCAGGCGGTCCTTTAGAACAGCCAGTGATGGGGTTTTGATAAAAACCGAGATCGCGTCCGGGAACATGCGGTGAACGACCTTGGCCCCCTTAACATCGATGCACAAGAGCACATTTTTTCCCTTGGAGAGCAGCTCACGGACCGCCTTCTTAGGCGTACCGTAGTAATTATCAAAGACCTTTTGCCATTCAAGAAAATGAAGGGCCTTGATCTTGTAGCGGAACATGCCGGCCGAAATAAAAAGATAGTCCCGGCCGTGTTCTTCACCGGGACGTTTGGGGCGCGTGGTCGCAGAAATCGACTTAACCAGCGATCCCTTGAGCCGCGGACTTTCCAGGAGCATTTTGTGAAGTGTTGTCTTGCCCGAACCGGAAGGTCCGGAAATAATGACAATCCTGCCCTTAGCCATTTATTCCACGTTCTGCGATTGTTCGCGGATCTTCTCGATCTTGCTTTTTAAGGCGATGACGGCGTTGGAAACCATTTGGTCCTGCACTTTGGAGCCGATCGTATTGGTCTCCCGCTGCATCTCCTGGGCCACAAAATCGAACTTTTTACCGACGAGATCGTCCGATTTTATGATCGCCTTGGCCTCAGTAATGTAGTGCGCAAGCCGCGTCAACTCTTCGTTGATGTCGTTGCTTTTTTGATATGAGGAAAACTCTTCGTTGGATAAAATCTTTTTCTTTTCCAGCAGCAGGGCCTTGGCGCGCTGGCGGATCTTAATGATCTCGGCAGACATGATGCGCAGGTTATCTGAAATGTCCGCGGCCAAAGTTTTCCCTTCCCGCTTGCGCATAAGCACCAGATCTTTCATGGCTTTACGTAACGCCTTTTCGATGAACGGCCACAACTCTTCGGGATCAAGAACGCTGTCATTGACATTGATGACACCGGGAAGCCGCAAAAGATCGGAAACCGTCATCTGGTCCTTTAATCCGTAATTCTTTTCTAAAATTTTGGCGACCTCTAAATAACGCTTAACAGCATCGTGATTCAGCGCGCCTGTCTGGGCTGATTTTTGAGCAAGCTTTAAGGCCACGGTCACTCGTCCGCGCTTGGCCTCTTCCTGGATAATCCGCCTGACCTTGTCTTCAATAGACCCAAAACCTATTGGAAAATAATAGGCTATGTCAAAATACCGGTGATTTACCGTTTTTACTTCAATGGTCCCTTTAACT
>CAZLRE010000005.1:0-23942 GCA_964561885.1 uncultured Planctomycetales bacterium
ATCCGTGGTCTGTGCCCAGTGGCCAGTTCAGTGATCAATACCTGGCCACTGATACAGGCCCCTGACCACTTAGAAATGCGCGGGGAGAGAATTGCCTGCCCTGGCCTGCGGCCATGGTGCAGGCCAGGGAACTCTCACCGGCTGCCAGTTAGGCAAAAATGCGCGAGGAGGGAATCGAACCCTCAAGCCTTGCGGCACACGCCCCTCAAACGTGCGCGTCTACCAATTCCGCCACCCGCGCGTAAGCACGAATTACACGAATCTAACAAAAAAATGCCTAACGGAAAACACGAATGATAGGCATTCTAAGGATGAAAGATAATAATAAAAGTTGTCAAAAATTGCAAGCGAGATTATCCGTGGAATCCGTCAACATTCGCGCCATCCGAGTGCGCACTTAATAATGCTACTTCCCCGCCAAAGCTGCAGCGATAAATCCCCGGAACAGCGGATGGGCGACATCTGGTTTAGACTTAAATTCGGGATGGAACTGGCAACCGACGAACCACGGGTGGGATTTAAGTTCAACGATCTCAACGAGATCCCGGTCCCGGTTGATCCCGGCAAACACCATGCCCTTGTCCTGCATCGCAGCCTTGTACTCATTGTTGAATTCATAACGGTGACGATGTCTCTCGGAGATCTTGGCCTGCTTATAAAGATCAAAACTCTTAGTATTCTTCTCCAGGTGGCAGGGATAAGCCCCGAGGCGCATGGTCGCGCCCATCTTCTTGACGTTCTTCTGTTCTTCCAAAAGACTGATGACCGGGAATTTGGTATCCTTGTCGAACTCCGTCGAATTGGCGTCCTTCATGCCGCAGACATTACGGGCAAATTCGATGGTGGCCACCTGCATGCCTAAGCAGATCCCGAAAAAGGGAACCTTGGATTCGCGGGCAAATTTGACCGCGCGCACCTTTCCTTCAATGCCGCGGGAACCGAATCCGCCTGGGATAAGGATCCCGTTCATGCCCGCTAAATGTTTCTCGATCTTTCCTGTTTCCAATTCTTCGGAATCGATCTTCTGAATGACGACACGCGCGTTATTCGCGATGCCGCCGTGGACTAAAGCTTCATAGATCGATTTGTAGGCGTCCTGAAGCGCGATGTATTTCCCGACCACCGCGATCTTGACCTCATATTTAGGGCTCTTAACGCGCTCGACGACAAAATCCTCCCAAGCCTTGAGGCCTTTGTCATGGACCTTGATGTTCAGCCTGCGCAGGATAAGATCATCCAGCCCTTCTTTTTTCAAGGCGCCGGGAACTTCATAGATGTGTTTAACATCGGCCGCTTCCACAACCGAATCTACGTCCACATTACAGAACAACGCGATCTTCTCGCGCTGTTCTCTGGAGATCGGCTTCTCGGTGCGGCACAACAAAATGTTGGGGATAATGCCGATCTCGCGCAGACGCCCGACGCTGTGCTGGGTCGGTTTGGTCTTGAGCTCTCCGGCGGATCTAATGTACGGCAAGAGTGTGACGTGGATGTTGATCGCATAGCCTTCGCCCAATTCCCACCTTAACTGGCGGATGGCTTCCAAGAATGGCAGGCTTTCGATGTCGCCGACCGTGCCGCCGATCTCAACGATGGCCACATCCACGTCGTCGGCCTTGGCCACTTTGCGGATGCGGTCCTTGATCTCGTCGGTAATATGCGGAATGATCTGGACGGTCTTGCCCAGATAATCGCCGCGGCGTTCTTTGGTGATGACCGAATAATACACTTTTCCGGCGGTGACGTTGCTGTCCTTGGACACATGGGCATTGGTGAAGCGCTCGTAATGACCCAGATCAAGGTCTGTTTCCGCGCCGTCCTCGGTGACATAAACCTCGCCGTGCTGGAACGGGTTCATGGTCCCGGGATCAACGTTCAGGTATGGGTCACACTTTATGATGGTGGTCTTAAGCCCTCGGGCTTCGAGAAGCTTGCCGATAGAGGCTGAAGCGATCCCCTTGCCGAGACTTGAAACAACACCGCCGGTTACGAAGATAAACTTACTCATGTTCTAGCAACCTTACTTAAAAGTGTTACTTGGTAAGTGATACGTGATACGACCCTTGTCTGAAAATGCCGTACCACTTACTACGTATACCGTACCACGAACTACGTCCCATGCGACTGATGACTTGTTTCCAGCAAATATTTGCTCTGTGTTCTGGGAATTTCAACCGGATATTTCCCGGAAAAACACGCTGTGCAGAAACCTTTGGTTTTCATGACCGAGAGCATTCCCTCGAGGCTTAAATACTCGAGCGAATCAACCTCAATAAAATCGGCCACTTCTTTGGTCGTCTTGTTGTGCGCGATCAGTTCTTTCGTGCTCGGAAAATCAATACCGTAAAAACACGGGAATTTGATCGGCGGGCAGCTGATACGCATATGGATCTCTTTGGCGCCTGCCTTGCGGATCTCATCAATGCGGCTGCGGCTCGTTGTCCCGCGCACGATCGAATCCTCGACGACAATCACGCGTTTTCCCTTAATAACATCGCGGATGGGATTAAGTTTCACGCGCACGCGGAAATCCCGCATGAACTGCGCCGGCTGAATGAACGTGCGGCCGATGTAGTGATTGCGGATCATGCCGATCTCGTACGGGATCTTTATTTGTTCGGCAAAACCCAGCGCCGCGTAATTCCCGGAATCCGGAATGGCCATCACAAAATCAGCGTCCACAGGATGCTCTTTGGCCAGCTGCGCGCCTAAACGCTTTCTCACCTGATAAACATTATCATCAAAAATATGGCTGTCGGGCCGGGCAAAATAGATGTTCTCAAAAATGCAGTGCGACAACGGCCCTTTTCTGGCGTCCGGCAGGAACGTGGATTCGATCTTATTGCCGCGGATGACCACGATCTCGCCCGGTTCGATCTCGCGGATGAACTCAGCGCGCGTGAGATCCAGCGCCGATGTTTCCGAAGCCAGAATAAAACCATCACCCAGTTTTCCTAAAACCAGCGGCCGGAAACCCTGCGGATCGCGCGCGCCGACGATGGCGTCCTGCACGAGGAAAATAAGCGAATAGGCGCCTCTGAGCTGTGAGAGGACGCGCACGAACCAATCCTTAAAATCACCGTTGGATGTTTTAGCCAAAAGATGCACGATGACTTCCGAATCCATGGAGGTCTGAAAGATCGACCCTTCGGCCTCCAGGCGTTCATAAAGATCTTCGGTGTTCGTTAAATTCCCGTTGTGGGCAACGGCGAGGGGCTTTTTGCGGTGTGTGACTAAAAACGGCTGGATATTCTTGGTGTTGCTGGATCCTGTGGTGGAATAGCGCGTGTGGGCGATAGCGACATTGCCGCGCAGCCGGGCGATCGTGGATTCATCAAAACTGTCAACCGCAAGGCCGGGTTCTTTAACGATGTGGATATCTTTCCCGTCGTAGGAGGCGATCCCCGCCGCCTCTTCCCCGCGATGCTGCAAGGCATACAACCCTAGAAAGGCCATTTGTGATGCTTGAGGATGATTGGATATGCCGACGATGCCGCACATAAATAAGATCCCTAAACCGTAGGGGCACAGCGCGCTGTGCCCCTACAATTTCAACATTGAACTTTTTTATTCGCCTGATATATGTTCTGCAGTGATTCGACCGTGAACTCTTCTTTAATGCTTGCTTCGATACCGTTCACGGCAGCCCAGGCGCCCTGAATGGTGGTGATACACGCGACACTGTGGAGAATGGCCGCCGCCCGGATCGCTCTCATATCGGACTGGCTTTTTTGTCCGGAAGGCGTATTGATAATTAAATTTATCTCACTTTTCTCGATCAAAGTCAACACATTGTTTTCACCTTCGAGCAGTTTGTCGACGACGGAGACAGCAACCCCGCTGGAACGCAGCACCTTAGCCGTTCCCTTGGTGGCGATCAGTTTAAAATCAAGATCCGCCAGTTTTTTAGCGATAAAAGCGATATTGCGCTTGTCATAGTCGTTCACGCTTAAAAAGACCGTCCCCTTGCGAGGCAACGCCTGATTGGCTGCCACCTGCGATTTGGCAAACGCAATGCCGAATGTCGGACCAATGCCCATGACCTCGCCGGTTGATTTCATTTCCGGACCGAGGATGATATCCACACCCGAGAACCTTGAGAACGGCAAAACAGATTCCTTAACGGAAACATGTTTGAGCTCATCGGTCGCTGGAAGTTCGAATTCGCCAAGCTTTTTGCCGGCCATGATCTGCGCGCCGATCTTGGCCAAAGGCACGCCAGTTGCCTTGCTCACGAACGGTGACGTGCGCGACGCACGCGGATTGACCTCCAGCACATAGACCTGGCTTCCTTTGACAGCGAACTGGATGTTCAGAAGCCCGACGACATTAAGCGCCAGGGCCAAACGGCAGGTTGACTCCTTGATCTTTGAAACGATCTCTTCGCTTAACGTGTGCGGCGGAAGGACACAGGCGGAATCACCGGAATGGATGCCTGCGTTCTCAATGTGTTCCATAACGCCCGCAACATAAGTAGTTTTGCCGTCACAAATAGCGTCGACATCCACTTCCATGGCGTCTTCCAGAAATTTATCGATCAGGATCGGATGGCCGCGCGAAACGCTGTGGATCTCATCCAAAAAAGTCAGTAAGGATTCTTCATCAAACACGATCCGCATCGCCCGTCCGCCCAAGACATATGACGGACGCACCAAAACCGGATATCCAATGGTCTTGGCGAGTTCGACCGTCTTTTCTTTAGACATGGCTGAGGCATTAGCCGGCTGGGCAAGCCCGAGTTTAGTGATGAGCGCAGCAAACCGTTCACGGTTCTCGGCCAGATCAATGGAATCCACGCTCGTGCCGATGATCGGAGCGCCGGCCTGCGCCAAACGGCGCGCTAAATTCAACGGTGTCTGCCCGCCGAACTGAACAATGACCCCGTCGGGCTTCTCAACATCCATGATGTTCATGACATCTTCAAAAGTCAGAGGCTCAAAATACAAACGATCCGAAGTGTCATAATCCGTCGATACTGTTTCGGGATTGGAATTGACCATGATGGTCTCATAGCCCATTTCCTTAAGGGCGAAGGCCGCATGACAACAGCAATAATCAAACTCAATGCCCTGTCCGATGCGGTTAGGGCCGCCGCCCAAGATCATGATCTTTTTGCGCTTGCCGCGTTCGCGGTCCAGACGCTGATTGTTCATGACCGCTTCGTCTTCGGTTTCATAAGTGGAATAATAATAAGGTGTGTAGGCCTCGAATTCCGCGGCGCAGGTATCAACAACCTTAAAGGTCGCGACAACTCCCAGCTTCTTTCTCAACGAACGCACATCGAGCTCGCTGATGTTGAGAATTTCGGAGAGCTGCGGATCGCTGAAACCATACTCCTTGGCCTTGCGCAGGGATTTTTCATCCAGTGTTCCTGATGCGGCAACTTGCGCGATCATTTCGTTCTCATATTGCAGGATCTGGTCGATCTGGTCGATGAACCACGGATCGATCTTAGAAAGTTTGACGATGTCATCAACGGACAAACCCTTTTGAAGGCCGTACTTGATGTAAAAAATGCGCGAGGCGTTCGGTTCGGTCAAACGCAGCTTGATCTTTTCGTCGTCGATGTAACGAAAATCATTCTTGTTATCCAGACCGATATGATCGATCTCAAGCCCGCGCAGGCCCTTTTGAAGAGCCTCCTTGAACGTGCGTCCGATGGCCATGGTCTCACCGACCGATTTCATCTGGATGCCTAAGATATCTTTGGCCTCTGGGAATTTCTCAAAAGTAAAACGCGGGATCTTGACAACGCAATAATCGATCGTCGGCTCAAACGACGCCGGTGTCTCGCGGGTGATGTCGTTTTGGATCTCATCCAGCGAATAACCAACAGCGAGCTTGGCCGCGAACTTGGCGATCGGAAAACCGGTCGCTTTACTTGCCAGCGCGGATGAGCGAGAAACGCGCGGGTTCATTTCAATGACCGTCATGCGTCCGTTCTTGGGATTAACGGCAAACTGGATGTTCGAACCGCCGGTCTCAACGCCGATCTCGCGGATGAGCGCGATCGCGGCATCTCGCATCTTCTGATATTCATAATCTGTCAATGTCTGAATAGGAGCAACTGTAATGCTGTCGCCGGTGTGAACGCCCATGGGATCCAAATTCTCAATGGAGCAGACAATCACAACGTTGTCTTTCCCGTCGCGCATGACTTCAAGTTCGTATTCCTTCCATCCCTCAATTGATTCCTCGATCAAGATCTCGTTGATCATGCTGCTTTCAACGCCGAGCGCGGCAATGCGCAGGAATTCCTCTTCGGTGCGTGCGATCCCGCCGCCGGTCCCGCCCAAGGTGAAGCTCGGACGGATGATGCACGGATATCCGATCTCTTTAACGACCTCGCGCGCCTCCTGAAGACTGTAGGCAAAAACGCTTTTAGGAACATCGAGCCCGATCTTGATGCAGGCGGCCTTAAATTCGCTTCTGTCCTCGGCTTTTTTGATGACCTCGTATTTCGCGCCCAGCATCTCAACGCCGTATTCCTTGAGGACGCCTTTTTCATAGAGCTTCATGGCTATATTCAGCGCGGTCTGTCCGCCTAAGGTCGGCAAAATAGCATCGGGACGCTCTTTCTTGATGATGTATTCCAGAAATTCCACAGAGAGCGGTTCCACGTAGGTGTGATGGGCGGTCGCAGGATCGGTCATGATCGTCGCCGGATTAGAATTGGCAAGAACGATCTCAAAGCCTTCCTCTCGCAGGGCCTTGCAGGCCTGCGTTCCGGAATAATCGAACTCGCACGCCTGGCCGATGACGATTGGGCCGGCGCCGATGAGAAGGATCTTTTTAATATCAGTGCGTTTGGGCATGATTATGCTTTTCCATCATTTCAATAAAATCTTTGAACAGATACATCGCGTCATGCGGGCCCGGCGCAGCCTCGGGATGATACTGGATCGAGAACAGCGGATACTTCTTATGCCTCAAGCCTTCCACCGTCTGATCGTTGAGGTTCCTGTGAATGACCTCAACCTCATTAGGATCAAGGCTTTTCATGTCTACGCAAAAGCCATGATTCTGAGAGGTGATTCCTATGCAGCTATGCTCAGAATCTTTGACCGGATGGTTGGCCCCGTGGTGGCCGAATTTCAATTTATAGGTTTTTCCGCCCAAGGCAAGGCCGACGATCTGGTTGCCCAGGCATATCCCGAAGATCGGAAGCTTGCCCAGAAATTGACGGGTCAGGTTGATAACGCTCGTGACCGCGGCCGGGTCGCCCGGGCCGTTGGAAAGAAACAGGCCGTCTGGCTCAATGGCCATGATCTCTTCGTATGTTGAATTGGACGGGAACACGTGGACCTCGCAACCCAGACTGTTAAGGATGCGGATGATATTGAATTTAATGCCGCAGTCAATGGCCGCGACCTTGTAAAGTTTCTTGCTTTGAGCTTTCCAGACATATTTCTTATCGGTCGTGACCGCCTTGACCCAGTCGGCGCCTTCCATGGAAGGCGTTTTATCCAGCTTGGCTTTCAAACTTTTGGGATCAAAATCTGTGGTGGAAATGATCGCCTTCATGGCCCCTGCCAAACGCAGATGGCGGGTCAGCGCGCGGGTATCCACGCCTTCGATGGCGATGATCTTGTGTTCGTTGAGATATTCGGTGAGACTTTGGGTGGCGCGGTAATTGGAGTGCCGCCGTGCAAATTCTTTGACGACGAAACCCTTTACATGTACGCCGGCAGATTCGATATCGTCTTCATTAACGCCGTAGTTGCCGATCAGCGGATAGGTCATGATCACGATCTGGCCGGCATAGGAAGGGTCGGTGAGAATTTCCTGGTAACCCGTCATTGACGTGTTAAAGACGGCTTCGCCTGCGGTTTCTCCGGTTGTGTTCAATGATCGCCCGTGAAACGAAGTGCCGTCTTCCAGGTATAAAATCGCGTCGCTCATTTACTTCTTTTTTTATGTATGTCGGGGAAAAATATGGAAGGATTAGGAGTAATCCTAAAGCCTGGAACACTATAGTAGATGCCCCTGGGGTTGTCAAGAATATTCACGAATTTGACGGGGAAAAAAGCTCAATATCTCGGCGGAGAATGGTTTAAGGAAAGTTTACTGGGATGATTTAATGGCAGAAAGGATCTGTTCGACCAGAAGTTCGGTAGGAATGGATTTGTGAAGGTAATCCACCGCCCCGTAACCGGCGTAATTAATGAGGTTTTTGGGGGTGTCGATGGAGGTGAAAAAAATGACGGGGATCTTTCCAATGACCTTATCGGCTTTGATCTGCTTGCAGACTTCAATGCCGCTCACATGGGGCAAAAGGATGTCCAGCAGAATAAGATCGGGCATTTTTTCTTTGGCGATCTTGATGGCCTGATCGCCGTGATCCGCAAGTATGACCGCAAAATTATTTTTCAGGAGAATGGCTTCAATATAAGTCCGGTCAACAGGGCTGTCATCCACGAAAAGAACGGTGTGCTTGCGTTGTGAAGCGGATTTCAGGTCGGAGGGATTATTGCTCATGTTTTGTCGTCTAGGACAACTCCCATCATTGAACGGTAGATCGAACTTATCTAAACTATAGCGTATCCCCGGATGAACATCAAGCCCCTAAACCTTTATTATCAAAGATGGGCGACGGCCTCGATCTCGACCAAAACATCCTTGGGAAGACGGGCGACCTCGATCGTTGAACGGGCCGGCGCAGAGGCAGCCTCAAAGTATTTGGCATAAACCTCATTCATCGCCGCGAAATCACCCATGTTCTTTAAAAAGACCGTGGTCTTGACCACTTTGGAGAGCGAACTTCCGGCGCCTTCCAGGACAGCCTTCAGATTCTCCAGAACACACTTGGCCTGTTCGGCGACACCGCCGGGAACAACGGCATTTGACAGATCAAGCGGGATCTGTCCCGAGGTATACACCAAATTGCCGATCACAACTGCCTGGTTATAGGGCCCGATGGGCATGGGCGCCTTCGAAGTTTTCACGATCGTTTTGGTCATGGTTTTCCTTTCTTTTTAATCTTCAGATCTTGATGCGCGTTTCTCAAGGACCGCCTGCACATAGACCCGGCACCGTTGGGATGAACACGCGACATACGTCAACCCCAGGCGGCGCGTCAGAACATCGTCGATGTTCTGGGCCATCTCGGTATCCACCGCATAAAGCGCCTGCGCGCGGATGGCGGGCGAACAATCACACATCGGCTCTTTGAGCGCGGCATCATCCTTGGTCAACTCCAGAACATCCACGCAGCGCATCCCGTATTTACCCCGCAAATATTCAACAGTCTCTTCGCTGACGTCAAACTCAACGGCAAGCTTCGGTGTGGATTCAGCCGGTTCGCCGCTTCCGTACAAAGGATATTCGAACGCGGGACGGGCCTTTAAATACATGAACTTTTTAAGACAATCTTCGGCGATCTTCCGGTAGGTCGTGTACTTTCCGCCCATCACATAGGTGACGCCGGAGGCCACTGTCTCGATCTCGTGCCTGCGGGACACCTTGGACGGCTGTCCGTCGGCAGAAACCAGCGGGCGAAGCCCGGCAAAGGTCGTGATGATGTTCTTCTCTTCGATCTCAAGCGACGGGAACATCCGGCGGGTCTCATTGATCAAATATGCCGTGTCTTCTTTGTCGCAGGCCACAACGTCCGGATCGCCGGAGAAATCGGTATCCGTTGTACCGATGAGCGTATTGCCCATCCAGGGGATCACGAAAAAGATGCGCTTATCATTGCGTGCCTGAACCACGATGGCGTGCTCGCAGAGCTTTCCCCTGTAAACCAGGTGAACGCCTTTGGTCGTGCGCACAGTGTGCTTGGAAAATGTCCTGTCCTCTTTGAACGTCCGCTCGGTCCATGGGCCTAAGGCACAGACCACGCGCTTGGCGCGCACCTCAAAGATCCCTCCGGTCAAAAGGTCCTTGGCCACGATGCCGACGGTTTTGCGGTTCTCTTTGACGAGCGAAAGCGCCTCGACGTAATTGGCCGCACGCGCCCCGCGCAATGAAGCCATTAAAACATTTTCCAGGCAAAGCCTGGCGTCATCCATCTGCGCGTCATAATACAGCACGCCGCCTTTTAAACCCTGCGGATTTAACGTCGGCTCCTGTTTTAAAAGTTCCGGCGCGGAATAAAACCGGTGCGCTCCCAGTCTCAAACTGCCGGCGAGCGTGTCATACAGCGACACGCCTGTTTTGATCATCCACGCCGGGCGAGGGTCTCCTTCATAGATCGGGATAATAAACTCCAGCGGCCTGACCAAATGCGGCGCGTTCTTGATCTGGATATACCGTTCTCTAAGCGCCTCAGCGACCAGATCGAGCTCCAGATTTTCCAGATAACGGATTCCGCCGTGAACAAGCTTGGAGGATTTGCTCGAGGTGCCGCTACCGAAATCCCCCTTATCGATCAGAGCAACGCTCAGGCCGTTATCGGCGGCCAGATAAGCGATGGCAGCGCCGTTGATGCCTCCGCCGACGACGAGCAGATCAAATTTGTGCCGATTGATCAATGAAATATCTCGGATCATCTATTTAAAAAGCTCCTGAATAAAAATAATTTCCGGGCAATTGACGACCAATTTGCCGATCCCGCGCCGGACATTATACCCGTGCTTTATTAACCGCGTTCAACCAACTTGAGTATTTGTATTTAACATCCTTAGGGGACATGCGGGGAGAAAAAACAGCTTCAATGCCGCGGAATTTCTCCAGATGGCTGACTTTGTACAAACCGCTTTGGATACCGGCCAGATGGGCAACACCCATGACCGTCGAATCAACTGTTTTAGGGCGGATAATGCGCGCGCCCAGCAGGTCAGACTGAAACTGCATCAAAAAATTATTACGGCATGCGCCGCCGTCGACTTTCAATGTTTTAGGCGCCACGCCGTAGGCCGCACGCATCAGATCAAAGACATCCTTGGTCTGATAAGCGATCGATTCGAGGGCCGCGCGCACGATGTGCCGGACATTCGAGCCGCGCGTCAGGCCGCAAATGAGGCCGCGCGCATCGGCGTCCCAATAGGGCGCACCCAGTCCTGTGAACGCGGGAACAAAGTAAACCCCGCCGGTATCCTTCAATCCCTTGATAAGATTCTCACTGTCTGACGATCTTTTGATGACCTTAAGCTCATCGCGCAGCCACTGCATGACTGCGCCCGCGATAAAGACCGCGCCTTCTAAAGCGTACACCGGCCGGCCGTGCGCATCACAGGCGAGCGTTGTTAAAAGACCTTTGGAATGAACAACATATTTATTTCCCAGATTCAGCATCAGAAAACAGCCGGTACCGTAGGTGTTCTTGATTGTGCCGGGAGTAAAACAGCCTTGACCATAGAGCGCGGACTGCTGGTCTCCCATGACCGCCCTTATCGGGATTCCCGACGGCAATCCCGCGATGCCGGAGGCCGTTATTCCGAATTGCGCGCCGGATTCCAAAACCTTGGGCAGTACTGAAGCCGGAACCCGAAAAATCTTAAGCAGGCCCGCGTCCCACTTGCGCGTGCGAATGTTAAAGAGCATCGTGCGCGAGGCGTTCGTCATGTCGGTTGTGTGAAAAGCGCCGCCGGTCAATTTCCAGATGAGCCAGCTGTCAATGGTGCCGAAGAGGATTTCCCCGTTTTGGGCCCTGCGCCGCAAACCCTTAACATTATCTAAAAGCCACTGGACTTTTGTCGCCGAGAAATACGGGTCGAGCACAAGCCCGGTCTTACGGTGGATCTCCTTGATGTGTTTTTGCAGCGCTGCGCTTTGACAGATCGCTGTTGTGCGGCGGCACTGCCAGACGATGGCCTTGTGCACAGGCTTTGATGTGCGCCGGTCCCAAAGGACCGTGGTCTCGCGCTGGTTGGTCAATCCGATCGCAGCGATCGCTGACGGAGAAATGCCCGAGGCGCGGATCGCCTTTTGGATCACCGTCACACATGAGTTCCATATCTCCTGGGCGTCATGTTCAACCCAGCCGGGCTTGGGGTAATACTGCCTGAATTCCTGATAGCTTTGGGCTACGACCTTGCCTTTGGCATCCACGACAAACGCGCGGCTTCCGGTCGTTCCCTGGTCGATGGCCAGGACATATTTTGCCGTCATAGACCCAGCCTCTTTTTATTGCTCAGGAAGGATTCTTCGTCGGGAAATATCCTGCGGGCCAGGGAATCTTTGTCAATGCCGTTGTCATAATCATATTCAATGATCGCCACAATGCGCAGCACATCGATAAACGGCTGCAGCAGCATCGACGGGTTTTGCTTGGAGAGATCATCGATCATCTTCACATAATGAATGGGTTCTTTGCTGACCTTGGCGCCCTGCTGGGCCAATTGCTGAATATAATGCGAGACCGTCACGCCTTTGGCTTTCTTATCGATCATCAGCGGCCAGGCTTTGGATGATTTATCCAGCGACTTCCAAAGATCGCCCACCGAAACAACCTCTTTGACATAGCTCGACGGTATATCTTCATACAGCCGGTCCTGGTTCAAGACGGATGCCGCCTGATAGGCCATGACCTGCTGGGCATCCTGGGAGGCCTTCATCGCATAAACCTGCTGCACCTGTTCATACGCGGCGCGGTCCTTGATCTCACGGGCCATCAGTGCGGCCTGGTATTCGGCCAGGGTCTGCTGCTGTTGGACAGCGACGGCCTGGGCGACCGCCACCTGCTGGGCGTACTGCCGGGCCTGATTGGCCATGATCGCCTGCTGCAACTGCTGATTCTGGACGACCCTGATCTTAAATACAGTTTCCTGTGCCATAAGCTGTTCCCGGCGGGCGCGGGCGATCTGATAAGCCGCGATCTCCTGTGCCATCTGCTGGGCCATATATTGGGCCGCCATTTGCTCTTGCGCGGCGCGCACCATGATGGCTTCTTTCTGGGCCTGAACATATTGCGCCACCGCGGCCTGCTGATAGGCCGCGATGTACTGCTTGATCATTTCTTCCTGCTGCCGACGCACAATTTCACGCTGGATGATCTCCTGTTCCATCAGCTCGCGCTGCCTGATGGCCGCCACCGCTCCGCCGGCAAAGGCATCCGCACAATACAAAAACAAAAGAACAAAGATTGTTAAGCTCGGGATCGGTCTCATGATCGTCTGCGGATGGTTTTCTGTAAAATCAAAAACATTATAACAAAAAGCCCGCAGGCTCCCGCAAAAAAATCCCCGATTTTACTGTAAAGGGTCTCCTTCTGACGGGAAGATACCTGAAACGCGCCTTGCGACTGGCGCTGAAGGGGAAGTTGTTGGTCATGACGCATGACACCGTACGCATCAATGCGCCCTGTCCAGCCGGTGTTGCCGACACTGACAATGTCACGGCCGGATTCAACCGCGCGGAAGACCGTATTCTGCGCGTGCATCATGATGGCCTCAGGCCGGGCGAACCATCCGTCGTTAAGAATGGCGATCATCCACGACGCTTGCGAGTTCGACAGTTGGCGGGCAAGGGACGGGTAACAGGTCTCGGAACAGATCATCATGCCGAAACGGATCTTTCCATCGCGGTTTGAAAATAACCCCGGCCGAGAACCGGCGGAAAAATCAAAACCGTAGCCATCAAACAATGGCCTGAATAATTTCAAGACCCCGCCGGGTTTAAATTCGCTTACAGGAACAAGGAATTGCTTGTCGTAAATTCCGGCGAATGCCCCGCTCTCGTCCAGAACGACCGCGCTGTTATAGTTTTTCCCGTCAACGGAGGGCACAGCCCCGAAAACAAAAAGCGCATTGTTCACGCTTGCGATGTTCCCAAAACGCGGATACCAAAACCGGTCTTTGGATATATCAGCGGGGAACGCTGTCTCCGGCCATACGATGACATCCGGCGTTTGCCCGGCGACAGACTTGCCGGTTAGATCCACATGAAGGCGGATATTATCATCAAATTCCTGATCGCTTGATTTCTTATGCGGCGGGATATTGGGCTGAACGGCGCACACGGTGAGAATCAGATTCCCACTTTCAGGAGTTGATAAACGCCACTGCCCGGATGCATAAAGCAAAACCACAACCAAAACTGCCGCAGCGAGCGCCCGCAGATCACGCACCCGCAGGCAACGATACAACAAAACATTCACAAGTATAACGGCAAATGATACACCGTATAATCCCGCCGCCGCCGCAAGCTGGATGAACGCCGGCTGAAAACTCTGCGAATAGCCGATCCCCCAGGCGAAACCTCCGAGCACAGCCGTACGCGCCCATTCACTGGCCGCCCAAAGCGCAGGAACAAAAATAACTGAGGCAATATTTCTAACCGAAGAGCTCTGTGGATCAACAAGAAAGCGCGTGACAGCCCTGGAATAAAGAACAGAAAACAAAACCGGCTGGACGCTCATGGCTAAAATGAAAGCTGACGCTCCGAGGACATGGACCGGAAAAAGCCACAACAGAAGCAGTGTATATAGGATTAGCCCGTAAAGAAATCCAATGGCGAGCCTTCTGACCGGACCCTGGCCTTCCAAGGCCTTTATGAGCGGAATTACGGAAACCCACGCCAAAGGCCAATAACCGTAAACACTCCAAATGTTCGGGAAAGAAAGATAAACGACGAGGGCGCCCAGAACAGCGTTGAAAGAAAGGATCATCATCCTGGGGATTTCATGGTTGGGAACGCTCAGATCAAAAATTATTGACCGTCGAAGTGGCTGTATCCTGCGCGCCGGCTTGGGCGTTTTGCGCGCTCTGCTTTTGCTGCTCAGTCTTGATCAGTGAATCCATCAGGAGCATCGCCTGCTTATAGCCTTCTTCATTATTTTGCGCTTGGAACAATTCAACGCTTTTGCGCGCGGCCAGAACAGCCGGCAACGGCGTCTTGTTGCCCTGGTTGGCAAGGCTGAGCATATAAAACACATACCCGTTCTCGGGAAAAGCATTGACCGCGCGTTCCAAGACCGTGATCGCTTCCGGGTAACTCTGCATGCGCATGAAGATCTCGGCCAAGACCATGTACGGCTGAAGGTTCGTGGGATCGACCTGAATGGCGCCCTCAAAACTCACAACCGCCTTGGCAACGTCTTTCTGATTTAGGAATTCAACGCCCTGCTGCATCAATTTCACTGCGGCCTGTTGGGGAAGGGCCGTGTCGGAAGGCTTAGGTTCATTTTTCGAGGCGCGTTCTCTGCTGTTGCAACCCGCAAAAAGTGAAACGACCAGAAATGCGATCAATAATTGTTTCACAACGCACATCCTTCCTGATGATGGATTTAATGATGAAACTAAGGGCGGTTTCGAGAAAATATTTAGCGTCCGGCCATAGACGGGCTCATGAGAAACTGATGGACACCCTCGGCGGCGGCGCGGCCTTCGGCAATGGCCCAAACCACCAGCGACTGTCCGCGCGTCATGTCGCCCGCCGTGAACACGCCGGGGACGCTGGTCATTTTATTGGCTCCTGCCTTGACATTCCCGCGCGGGTCGAGCTCAACGCCCAACTGTTCGATCATGCCTTTTTTGACCGGGCCCATGAAGCCCATGGCCAATAAAAGAAGGTCGCACTCCACTTCAAATTCGGAACCGGGAACTTCCTTCATGGCGCTGCGGCCCGTGACAGGATCTTTCGGCCCGAATTCCAGGCGGACACAATGCAGTTTCTTAAGCTTTCCGTTCTCGCCGGAAAGACTCTTGGTCAAAATGGAATAATCGCGCTCACAGCCTTCTTCGTGGGACGTAGAAGAGCGGAACACCAGCGCCCAGTTGGGCCATGGGTTATCCGGGGCGCGATGCTCAGGCGGACGGGCCATCAATTCAAATTGTCTGACCGACACAGCGCCCTGGCGGTTGGACGTTCCAACGCAGTCGGACCCCGTGTCGCCGCCGCCCAAGACCACGACTTTCTTTCCCTGGGCTGTGATGCTTTCTTTGGGATCAATGGTGATCCCTAGATTTCTGCGGTTCTGCTGGGGAAGAAAATGCATGGCCTGATAAACACCTTCCAGTTCCCGTCCGGGTATCGGAAGATCGCGCGCATCTTCGGCTCCGCCGCACAGCACGATCGCGTCATATTTTTCCTTAAGTTCATTGGCATTGATATCAACGCCCACATTAACGCCCGTCTTGAAATTCACACCTTCCTGATGCATGCGTCCGACGCGCCGTTCAACGACCCATTTCTCCAGCTTGAAATCAGGGATACCGAGCGTCAAAAGCCCGCCGATGACCTCGTTCTTTTCATAAACAGTGACTTTATGGCCCTGTTTGTTAAGTTGGTCAGCGCAGGCCAGACCCGACGGGCCGGAACCGATGACCGCAACTTTCTTGCCGGTGCGGCGCTTGGGAGGCTGCGGCTTGACCCAGCCTTGCTCATAGGCATGCTCAATGATCGAAACTTCAATATTTTTTATGGTGACCGCCGGCTGATTGATGGCAAGAACGCAGGAATTCTCGCACGGCGCCGGACAGACTCGGCCGGTGAACTCGGGGAAATTATTGGTTTTATGAAGGCGCTCGATCGCTTCCTGCCAGCGGTCGCGATAAACAAGATCGTTCCAGTCCGGGATGATGTTCCCGATGGGGCAGCCCGACTGGCAAAAAGGAACACCGCAGTCCATGCAGCGGGCGCCCTGGATCATCAGTTCTTTGTCAGAAAGAGGCTTGGTGAACTCTTTCCAGTGATGGACACGGTCTTTGACAGGTTCTTTCTTGAAATCCTGCCTGTCGAAATTCTTGAATCCCTTAACGTCACCCATTTTTAAACGTCCTCGCTAATGAAGGAAGAGGGAAGAAAGAAGAGGGAAGTATTTTCTTCCTTCCTCCTTCTTCTCTCCTCTCTCTTTATTTATGCGCTGCCTGAGGCAACACTTCGTTCTTAACTTTATTCGCTTCTTCCAAAACCCGTCGGTAATCGGTCGGATAAACCTTCACGAACTGCGCCAAGGCATTTTCCCAATGATCCAGAACATACTTAGCCACGGTGCTCTTGGTGTATTTGTAATGATTCTCAATGAGCGTCTGCAATTCCTTGATGTCCGCTTTATCTTTCAACGGATAAAGCTCGACCATCCCCTTATTGCACTTGGATGAAAATGTGGCATCCCTGTCCCAGATGTACGCGATACCGCCGGACATGCCCGCCGCGAAATTGCGTCCGGTCGGACCCAAAACGACCACGCGCCCGCCGGTCATGTATTCGCAGCCATGGTCGCCTACGCCCTCGACAACAGCGGAAGCGCCGCTGTTTCTGACCGCGAAACGCTCGCCGGCCAGCCCGCGGAAATAAACTTCTCCCAGGATCGCTCCGTAGAGAACAACGTTGCCGACGATAATATTGTCTTCCGGGACAAGTTTTGAGGTCGGATGCGGATAGATAACGATCCTCCCGCCGGATAAACCTTTGCCGACGTAATCGTTCGCTTCGCCTTCGAGCGTTAAACTCACACCCTGCGACAGAAACGCGCCGAAGCTCTGTCCGGCAGAACCGTCAAATTTAATTTGAATAGTGTCTTTGGGCAGTCCGGCTAAACCGTACTTGCGCGCGATCTCGGAGGACAGCATCGTCCCGACTGTGCGGTTGGTATTAAAGATCTTGCTGTCAAACTTGACGGGTTTCTTGTGATCGATCGCCTCCCTGCATTTGGCGATAAGCTCGTTGTCCAGCGCCTTTTCAAGGGCATGATCCTGTTTTCCGACGTGACGGATGGCCACACCAGCAGGCACGTCCGCTTTGTGAAGGATGTTGGTCAGATCAATGCCTTTGGCTTTCCAGTGGTCGATGGCGTCAACCGTGTCCAAACGGTCCACTCGCCCGACCAATTCTTCAAATTTTTTGAACCCAAGCTCAGCCATGATCTCGCGCACTTCTTCGGCGATGAACGTGAAGAAGTTGACCACGTATTCCGGTTTGCCATCGAACTTCTTGCGCAGATCCGGGTCTTGCGTCGCAACGCCCACGGAACAGGTGTTCAAATGGCATTTACGCAAAAGAATACAGCCCATGGTCACCAGCGCGGTCGTGGAGAATCCAAATTCATCAGCACCCAGCATGGCCGCGATCACAACATCGCGTCCGGTCTTTAACTGCCCGTCGGTCTGAACACGGATGCGTCCGCGCAGATCGTTCATAACAAGAACCTGCTGAGTTTCCGCGATGCCCAATTCCATGGGAAGCCCGGCGTGTTTAATGGATGTCTGCGGGGATGCGCCTGTGCCGCCTTCATAACCGCTGATCAAAACATGGTCAGCCTTGCCTTTGGAAACACCCGCGGCAACAGTTCCGACCCCGACTTCAGAAACGAGCTTGACACTCACATCGGCTTGGGGATTTGAATTCTTAAGATCATGAATGAGCTGCGCCAAGTCTTCGATGGAATAAATATCGTGGTGCGGCGGCGGAGAAATAAGACCGACGCCCGGCGTGGTGTGGCGGGTCCTGGCGATCTCCTTGCTGACCTTATGACCGGGCAGCTGTCCGCCCTCGCCGGGTTTGGCGCCCTGCGCCATCTTGATCTGCAGTTGATCGGCATTCACTAAATATTCGATGGTCACGCCGAAACGTCCCTGGGCCACCTGCTTGATGCGGCTGCGGCGCCAATCGCCGTTGGGATCTTTCTTGAAACGTTCGGTATCTTCTCCGCCTTCGCCGGTGTTGGAAAATCCGCCCAGGCGGTTCATGGCGATCGCCAAAGTCTCGTGAGCCTCTTTGGAAATAGAACCATAACTCATCGCACCCGTCGCAAAACGTTTGACGATGGATGACGCCGGCTCAACCTCTTCGATCGGGACCGACTTGCCTTTTTTGAATCTCAAAAGACCGCGGATGTTGGCAAGTTTAGCCGTCTGCTCATTGACGAGTTTGGCATAACGCCTGAAGATGTTGATATCGCCGGAGCGCACCGAATGCTGCAACAGCGCGATGGTCTGCGGATTGAGCTGATGGAACTCGCCTTCCCTGCGCCAGTGATAATCGCCGCCTTCATCCAGAAGACGATCTTCCGTCGGAACTTCCGGATAGGCAAAATCATGCCGCTTGAGCATCTCTTGCGCCGCGGTCTCAATGCCGATACCGCCGATGCGAGATGGTGTGGCGGTAAAATATTTCTCCACAAATTCCGTCGATAAACCGACGGCCTCAAATATTTGAGCCCCGCAGTAGGATTGAATGGTCGAGATGCCCATCTTGGAAGTGATCTTGAAAAGCCCTTTGCGGCAGGCCTTAATAAAGTTCTTCTGCGCGTCTTTAAAGGTGATCTCCGCCGGATAAAGACCGTTGTTGATCTGGTCTTCCATGGTCTCGAAAGCCAGATATGGGTTGATCGCGTTGGCGCCGTAACCGATCAGCACCGCGAAATGATGCATCTCGCGCGCCTCGCCGGTTTCCACAACAAGGCTCACTTTGGTGCGCGTTCCCTGACGGATCAAATGATGGTGCAATCCCGCGCAGGCCAGCAAGGACGGCATAGGCACGCTCTTGGCGTTGAGACCGCGGTCGGACAAAATAAGGATGCTGTAACCATCCTTGATCGCTTCGTCAGCTTTTTTGAAAAGCTCTTCGAGCGCGTTCTTTAAACCATCCGCGCCGTCGGCTTTGTCAAACAAAATGGGGAATGTGACGGATTTAAGACTCCCGATATCAACATGCGCGATCTTTTCCAGTTCTTCATTGGTCAAGATCGGACGGGCGATCTTCAGACGATGGCAATGCGCCGGAGTTTCATCCAGAAGATTTCCTTCGGGTCCGAGCATCATTTCCTCGCCCATGATGATCTCTTCGCGGATGGCATCGATAGGCGGATTGGTGACCTGGGCGAAAAGTTGTTTGAAATAATTGAACAGCAATTGCGGACGGTCGGAAAGAACCGCGATCGGCGTGTCGGTGCCCATGGAACCGGTCGCTTCTTCACCGCCGGTCGCCATCGGATATAAGATCATTTTAAGATCTTCAATAGTGTAACCAAAAGCCCGCTGGCGTTCCAAAAGCGTCTTGGCGTGCAGACCTTTGACTTTTTTCGGTTTGGGCAACGTCTCCAAAGAAACGAGGTTGTCTTTGAGCCAATCACCGTACGGCTTGCGGCGGCTGTAAAATCCTTTGATCTCTTTGTCGTCGATGATGCGGCCTTCCTGGGTGTCGATCAAAAACATCTTGCCCGGCTGCATGCGCCCCTTGTGGATGATGCGGTCCTGCGCGATGGGAAGCACGCCGGCTTCGGAGGCCATGATGACCAGATCATCATTGGTGATCCAGTAACGTCCCGGACGAAGGCCGTTGCGGTCAAGCACCGTTCCGATGTAACGGTCGTCCATAAATGTGATGTCCGCCGGCCCGTCCCACGGCTCCATCAAACAGGAATGATATTCATAGAACGCGCGCTTGTGCGCTTCCATATGCTGGTCGCCGCTCCACGCCTCGGGGATCATCATCATGACCGCGTGCGGAAGCGATCGTCCGGCCAGAACCAGAAGTTCAAGCACATTATCAAGCGTTGCGGTGTCGCTGCCGTGAGGCACAACGACAGGCAAAGTTTTTTCGATGTCTTTGCCGAAGGCATCCGACACAAATTGTTTTTCGCGCGCGTTGATCCAGTTGATATTGCCGCGCAGGGTGTTGATCTCGCCGTTATGCGCGATCAAACGGTAAGGATGCGCAAGCGCCCACGACGGGAACGTGTTGGTGCTGTAACGCGAATGCACCATGGCGATCGCGGAGACAAAAGTCGGGTCGGCCAGGTCCTGAAAGAAACGGTCGACCTGCTCAGACATCAATTGTCCTTTGTAGACCATGGTCTTGGAGGACAGAGAACAAAAATAATAGAAATTGCGCTGATTGAGCGTTGAATGATAGACCTTGTTCCACAAGCGCTTGCGGATGATGTAAAGCTTGCGGTCAAAGTTATCGACAGAGGTTTTCTTGCCGCGGGCGATAAAAAGCTGTTTGAATTCCGGTTCCACCGAACGGGCCACATGGCCGATGGTCGAACTGTCGTGAGGAACGCTGCGCCATCCTAAGAACTTCTGGCCTTCTTCGTGAATGATGTGCTCGGTCCACTCTTCGATGATATTTCGGTCTTCAAGGCTGGTCGGAAGGAACACCATCCCGGCGCCGTAATCGCCGAGTTTGGGCAGTTCGATATTAAGCTTCGCGCATTCCTTGCGCAGGAACGCATCCGGCATCTGGACCATGATCCCGGCACCGTCACCGGTCAAAGGATCGCATCCGCAGGCGCCGCGATGGCTTAAGTTCTCAAGGATCTGGACAGCCTGACGCACGATCTCGTGGGATTTCTTGCCTTTGATATTGGCAATGAACCCGACACCGCAGCTGTCATGTTCGAATGCTGGATCGTATAGACCTTGTTTTTCCGGAAGGCTCATGCGCAAAATTCCCTTAACGTTGGGTTTAAATGAATTGCACGGCTACAACTTACAACATATCCATTCAGGCTGTTTTCAAAATTTAAGAGGTTTATTCTATACGTTTTTATTTCGATTGCAAAGAAAAAATTCTAGCTTATTCGACGCGTGGTTTGGAGTATGGAGCAGGATATTTGGAGGAAATTTCCATACCCCCGACTCCTTACTTCTGATCATCAAATTTGTTCTTTATACTGATTCGTGATCGGCAAACGCCAGTCTTTGCCGAAGGCGCGGGAGGTTATCTTGATACCCGGAGGGGCCTGACGGCGCTTGTATTCGCTTTTATCCACAAGGCCTATCACCTTTTTGCAGGATTTCTTATCCTGCACCTTGGCCATCATTTGGGCGAGCGATTCATGGTTCTCCACATAGCTTTCCAGCATGCGGTCCAAATCGTCATAAGCTGGGAGCGAATCTTCATCCTTCTGGTTCTCTCTTAGTTCGGCAGAAGGCGCGCGCAATAAAACCGATTTGGGGATGATCATCGCGCCCGCCAACATGTTCCTAAACCTAGCCAGTTCATAGACTTTCGTCTTAAACAGGTCTTTGATGATCGCGAACCCGCCCGACATATCCCCGTATAGCGTGCAATAGCCCACCGCCATCTCGCTTTTATTGCCGGTAGTCAACACCAGCCAGCCGAACTTATTGGAGAACGCCATCAGGATATTGCCGCGCACGCGGGCCTGCAGGTTTTCTTCAGTGATGTCAGCCGGTTTGTCATAGAACCACGGACTGAGCGTTGCCTCATAAGCATCAACGAGCCGTTTGATAGGGATCTCCATGAATTCAATACCGAGATTGACCGCCAGTTTTTTGGCATCCGCGCGTGTTCCTTTGGAATTAAACCGGGTGGGCATGGAAATGCCGATGACATTCTCTTTACCGATGGCATCGCAGGCAATACAGGCAACCAGCGCGGAGTCAATGCCGCCGCTTAAACCGATGACGGTTTTGGAAAAGCCGTTCTTGCGCACATAATCGCGCGTTCCCAAAACCAGGGCCTGATAAATTTCGGCCGCCTCATCCAAAGGTTTAACATCCTGGCAATTGATCGTCCGGCGTTCGCCCTTGGGCCGTGATATATCTACGTCCACGACCGGCAAAGCCGCGCCGGCCTTGGACGATTGCGGAATATCCAGATCCACAATAAGGAGATCCTCTTCAAATTGTTTGGCGCAGCCAACAATTTGGCCCTTGGGATCAACAATGAAACTCCCGCCGTCGAAGACAAGTTCATCCTGACCGCCGACCAAATTAACATAACAAATGAACGCGCCTGTTTCTTTGGCGCGCTTGGCTAATAGTTGCGAACGCACACGGGGCTTGCCGATCTCATACGGGGATGAGGAAATGTTGATCAAAAGGCCCGCGCCCGACTGGGCCTGACGGGCGTAGCTGGCGCCGTCGACCCAAATGTCTTCGCAGATATTGACGCCCACGCGCACGCCTGCGACGGATAAAAGCAAATTCTCTTTGCCCGGACGGAAGTAACGCTTTTCATCGAACACGCCGTAATTCGGAAGCTCCTGTTTGTGATAGACAGCTTTGACCTTGCCGTCAGCCAGAACAGCCGCGGCATTGTAAAGATGTCCGGCCTTTTGATCGACAAATCCGACCACAGCCGCGATGCCCTTGACCTTGGAGGCAAGCGCGTGCAGGCTCTTGATGTTGTTCTCAACAAAATGCGATTTATACAAAAGATCTTCCGGCGGATAACCGCACAGAGCAAGCTCCGGCAGGGCCACAAGATCGCATCCCATCACCTTGGCCTGGTGGATGGAAGCGGCGATCTTACGCTCATTGCCGGCAATGTCTCCGACGGTGGTGTTGATCTGGCCTAAAGCGATGCGTAACATATCTTGTCGTTCGTCTTTCGTGAATCGTGAAACGAAAGACGTTTCATTCTTCACGAACGACGTTTCACAATCTCCAGAAAATTTTCATACATTCTATACGCCTGACGATTGAACGTCTCTTTATTTTTCGCATAACCTTCCAACATGGCATCACAATGTTCTTTGCGGCCGGGAAGGTCGGTGGCGCTGTATTCGTCGCACCATTCTTTGATGCTTTTGTCCGTCACCTCAACGTGAAACTGAATGCCGTACGCATTCTTGCCCACGCGAAAGGCCTGATGCGGACAACCCGTGCCGCTGGCTAACAAGGCCCCGTTACTAGGGATCTCGAACATGTCGCCGTGCCAGTGATATATTTCTTCATCTTCCCGGAAACCTTTGAAGAACGGATCGGCCTTTCCGTCAGCAGTCAGCCGGACGTTATACCACCCGATCTCCTTGACCGGCGAGCGCACCACCTTGCTGCCGGCGGCCTTCGCCAAAAGTTGCGAACCTAAACAAATCCCGAAATAAGGGATCTCGGCGTCCAGGACGCGCCGGATAAATGCGTTCTCTTCTTTCAAAAACGGATACTTGTCTTCCTCATACACATTCATCGGCCCGCCCAAAACAACCACGGCTTTAATACCGTTGAGATTCGACGGCAATGGATCTCCGGCGCCGAGTTCAATGACGCGAAAGGGTTCGTTCTTTTGAATGAGAAAATCGCCGAACGTCCCCGGACCTTCAATGTCGATGTGCTTGATGATCAAAATCATGGTTGTCATTATACATA